>JABRVX010000002.1 GCA_039961735.1 Fimbriimonadia bacterium | reverse complement strand
TGACGGATTTCAACGCCCCTATCCCCCCCTCGGATGGGGGCTGTTCTGCGCGTGGACCGGATTGGGGTGCACCGACGTCATGCTTCGACAAGCTCAGCATAACGGGTGCGATGGCGGCGGTTACTCGAAAGCTCGGCGGCGTCAGTGCCTCGCGCCGCCGTACCTACGGCCGCAGACCCCGGGCAAAGCCTTCGGCGAACGCACCGAGGTCGCCCGACGGGTCCTGCTCCGACAGAGCCTGCACGAGGGCGCTTCCAACGATCGCGCCATCCGCGAACGCGTGCACGGCGGCCACATCCGTGGCCGAGCGAACGCCGAAGCCCACCAGAGCCGGCAGGCGAGTGACAGCCCGGACCCTATCCACTAGGGCACGTGTCTCGGACCACGCCGTCTCCCCCACACCAGTTACGCCGGTTCTCGCGATGCAATAAACGAAGCCTGTCGAGATCTCGCACGCAGCGCGGACGCGGGCGTCGGTGGAGGTAGGTGCGACGAGGAACACGGTATCGAGATCGTGGCGCGCCGCCACCTCGCACCACGGGTGGGCCTCCTCGGGCGTCAGATCGGTCACGATAACCCCATCCGCACCATGCTCCTTCGCTGCTTCCGCGAACTCGGAAAGGCCCAGGCGCAGCACGGGGTTGTAGTAGGTCATCAGGATGATAGGCACATCGGTTTTCGCGCGTGTACTACGTACTGCTTCCAAGACCTCGCCGACCCGGACTCCCCTGTCCAGCGCACGCTGAGACGCCGCCTGTATGACCGGTCCGTCCGCAATAGGATCGCTGAAGGGGATGCCGACCTCGACCGCGTCGGCCCCCCCTCGCGCCAGCCCTGCGATCACCTCGGGCAGGCAATCCAGATTGGGATCGCCTGCGGTGACGAAACAGACCAGCGACTTGTTGGCGGACAGGGCGGACCTCAACCTCGACATCGTCGCTCAGTGTACCGGAGCAACCGTCGAGCTGCCGAGAATCTAGAGCGGAATATGAAGTTGCGCATCTCGAACCGAATCGCCGCGATCCTCGGGTGGGCCGCCGTCCTGGCTCCGTCGCTCGTGCTGCGCATCTATCCCGCAGTGCCGCTCGCCGCGGATGAGAAGGTGTTCGCGGTGGTCGCGAGGCAGATCGCGGCAGGCGCGGTGCTGTACCGCGACGTGTTCGACCACAAAGGGCCGGCGTTGTATTGGGCATTCAACGCTTGGACGGCGCTGTTCGGAGGCTCTTTCGTCGGCGTACGAGTTGGCAGCGCGTTGGCCTCCGCCGCACTGCAGGTTGCCGTGTACCTGGTGGTTCGCCGGCTGACGGAGCGCCAGGGCCCGGCGCTGTTTGCTGCACTGGCCATCGGTTTGGCTGCTTGGGTGACCAACCGCATCTTCGGGGTCGAGCTTTGGATGGCTGCGGGCGCAGCCATCGCACTCGCCCTCTTGGTCTGTTCGCAGAAGGCCTCGGCGGCCTTCCTTGCAGGAGCCGCGGCCGGCTTCGGGGTGACGATCAGGCCGACCGGGTTGATGGATGCACTCGCGATTGGAGTGGTAACGGCGACCCTCGCACACGGGCATCGGCCGACGCGTACCTTCGCTTATTGCGCGGGGCTGACCACCTGTTGTGTAGCCTTCTTCTGGCCGACAGTTCGCGCTGGGGCGGTAGCCGATGCGCTCTATGCGTTGTTCACGTTCAACTCGTACTACTCGTCCGTGATCCCGGTGGATGGCGCTTTGGTGGGAACGCTGGGGCGGTGGCTCGCGGTGCAGCTCGTGGTCTGCGCCTTCCTATGGGTGCCGACGCTAGGCACACTGATGCGTCTGCCAGAAGATGGCGAGCAACGCAGATGGGCGCGGCTGCTGTTGGCGTGGACGGCGATTGGGATCGTGTGCTCGCTGCTGGGTAGGCGGCCGTTCAACCACTACCTCCTGCAACCCTATCTTCCGATGAGCATCCTCTCTGGGATGTGGCTGGCGCACCTACGCACTCGGCTCCCTTCGCTCACACCAAGGGCTGTAGTTCTAGTGTCTTGTGGATGGCTGGTGATGGCTAGTGGTCTGGCATGGGTACACGTGAACAAAGTCCGCGCCCCGCAGCTGGCTTATGCAAAGGCGGAAAGGCAGGTTGCCGAGACGGTGGACGCGATGACCGACCCTGGCGACAGAGTGTATGTGTGGGGCAACGCCACGAACATCTACTTTTTCTCCGAACGCGCCCCCGCCACGCGCTACCTGTACTACCCGCCGTTTCGTGGTGCGGAGATTCCCCCGCCCTTCGAAGTTGCGTATTGGCAGGACTGGCTGGCGCAGTTCGACAGCGCGAGACCCACCATCGTCGTGGACTGCTCCGGCACTCGCTGGAACGATCTGCCGTGGCTCGATCCCGAGCGAAACCATGCCTTCGCCCAGCGGCTACACGACCAATACGAACCCGTCGAATCGCTTCAGGGCTTCCGGATCTACGTCCTCCGAGAACGACGCAGCGCAGAGCTACGTTGATTCGATCCTTCGCGTAAGCTATACTCCTGGTCGAAGGTGCTGCGCGCACCGCGATCGGGAGGCACTCGCTTTTCCATGGATACTAGCGATTTTAGGAACGGTCTGCACATCTATCTGGACGGACAGGTCTTCACCATCATCGAGTTTCAGCACGTCAAACCGGGTAAGGGAGGGGCGTTCGTTCGCACCAAGCTGAAAAACCTCCGCACGGGCGGCGTCGTGGACAAGACCTTCCGTGCCGGCGAACGCGTGGACCAGGCGTTCCTTTCCAAAAAGCCGATGCAGTACCTGTATCGCTCCGGCGACGAACTCACACTGATGGACCTGGACACCTACGAGCAGACCCCCTTCCCAGCATCCGTCTTCGGCGACGGCATCCGCTTCCTCAAGGAGGAGATGCAAGTGCTGGTTCTGGACGTGGACGGCGAGGTGATCGGAGTGGAGCTTCCGAACTCGGTAGAACTCGAGGTGATCGAGACAGACCCCAGCTTCCGAGGCGATACGGTATCCGGTTCCTCCAAACCCGCCACCGTGGAGACCGGTGCGAAGATCAACGTGCCGTTCCACATCAACGTAGGCGACCTGATTCGCATAGATACACGAAGCGGCGAGTACTTGGAGCGCGTCAAGAAGTAGGACGTCGCGCGAAAGAAGGGGGAGTCGCCGGTGCGCAGACCTATTGACCCGCTGGTTCCGGATAATCAGTTCCGTCGCTTCGTGGACGATTGGGCCCCGAGGGTGTTGGGACTCGGGATCGTTCTCACGCTGCTGGTCTTCGGATACCTCATCTATGCTTCCATCAGCTTCGGCTCCTCGACGGCGGGCAACCTGACGGTCGAGGACGTCGGACGCCTGCAGAACTCGCTGAACATCGCTGGCACTTGGTCCATCATTGCGCTGCTTATCCTCAGCCTCGGCATGATCCTCATGTACGCGGAAGAGGGCTCCACCGGTCCGCTCCTCTTGCTGTTCGGCGCGGTGATCTACTGGGGCATCCCGATGTTCATCATCATGTCCCAGGGCGGTCACGACCCCGGGAACAAGGAGCTTTTCGACCAGGCGCTCGGCACCATTCGCCAGGGCACGCTCGCAGTGGTGGTTCCCGGGCTGCTGATGTCGGTGATCACGGTCGCGCTGAACACGGGGCGACGAGGCACCGTCGGGGTCCGCAAGGACCAGATGCAGTACGGGAAAGAGGTCAAGGAAGAGCCCGAAGTGGTGAACCGCTTCATGGGCAAGTGCTGGCAGCTTCCCTACTGCCGCAAGTTCATCCGAGTGAAGTGCCCCATTTACCTGAGCAGACGCTGTTGCTGGCGGGAGCGTGTCGGCTGCATGTGCGAAGAGAAAGTGATCAGTCAGGCGCTGGAGGGCACGGTCGCCATCCCGAAAGACCCGGTAGCTGCGGCGCAGTACATCCCTTACAACAAGAGGCTCACGCCAGCAGAGAAGGCCGAACGCTGCCGGAACTGTGTCATCTACAACGAGCACCAACGGCACAAGTACCGACTGCTGGTTCCCCTCGTACTGCTCGGTATCATCGGCCCGGTGGTCGTGTGGCACGGGCAGTTCACGGAGTGGATGGGGCAGGTATTGATGCGGCTCGACAGCATCTTCGGCCGCTTCTCGGTAGCATCGGTCGGACTGGCGGAAGCCGAGCCGGGCTCGCAAACCATTCTGGAGGCGTTCCGCACGACTCCCATCGCGGTACAGATTCTGCTGGTGAGTGCGGTGATGTTGGTGCTGGCCTACGCCCTTCGACTCGTGGAGTATGCTTTGTTCAAGTGGAAGATATGAAGCGGCCCGACATCATGCAGTTGGACGAGCTGCTCGCGGCGATCGTGGCCGCGGACCTCTCGGAAGCGGAAGTCGAAGTGGGCGACGTGTGCCTCTCGGCTGAGCGGGTCAGAACCGGGCGGATAGTGGACACCGCAGTGAACGTGCCGGAGCCGGGTGAACCTCGTCCATCTCTACATCAGGTCCGAGCTCTGATGGTGGGCTACTACCGCGCCCCCGAGTCCCCGATTGCGCCCGGAGATACGGTGTCGAGGGGTACTCTCCTAGGCAGCATCGTATCGCTCGGCCTCCATAACGAGATCCGCTCTGACATCGATGGCGTCGTGGTGGAAGCTCCACTGGCGGACGGGCAGCCCGTCGAGTACGGGCAGTTGATTGTCAGCATCAGACCGAAGGAAGAGGCGGCAGAATGAGAGAGCAGGGGTTTTCGTTGATCGGCTCTATGATCGTGGTCGCCCTCGTGCTCGTGTTGGCCCTGTTCTTCATCTACGGAAGCCCGCTTTGGGAGAAGCGCGAGCCTCAGCGAGCGGACAAGCGCGACACCAACGTGATCACCGGCTCGAAGGCAAGGGCGAACGACGCGGTGTGCATGAACGGCCTCCGCCAGGTGCGCTACGCGATAGACATGGAGAAGATGTCGAGCGGGGCACCGCCGGCAAGCCTTCAGTCGCTCTCGTCGGTGCCCAAGGAGATGCTGGTGTGCCCTATCGGTGGCGAGCCCTATCAGTACGATCCGGCGTCAGGCACGGTCCGCTGCCCACATCCGGGTCACGAACGCTACTAACGCGCCTGAACCGTCACGATGTGCGCATGCTCCTTCAGCAGGTCGGCCACCTTGCGGAACAGCGCCCGGAAACGGACCTCGTCCATGCCGTTCTGCTTCTGAATTTCCCTTCGCGCCACATCGAACGAAACGCGAGCCCTGTCGGCCAGGCGCTGAATTTGAAAATCCAGGTCCTCTTGCGTCAGCTCGATCTGCTCCGCCTCCGCGATATCGCGAATGAGCAAAGCGCGCTTCACCTGCATCTGTGCATCCGCTGCAACCCGCGCGCGTAGCTCATCTACCGAGATGCCCTCCGCCGCTGCAAGCGCCTCGAAGCTGCTGTTGTTGCGAGCTTGCTCCTGCTCGATCTCGGCGATGCGCTCTTGATAAACGCTCTCCCACATGCTGTCCGGGATCTCGACGGTGGAGTTTTCGAGGAGCCGGTTGAACAGTTGTTCGGTCACCTGCTCGTCGGCCATCGCGCCCTTGATGGCAGCGATGGTGCCGCGAATCTCTTCGCGGAAGGCCTGGATGCTCTCCCGCTTCATTGCCTTGGCGAAGTCGTCGTCCGCTGCAGGCATCTCGACCTTCGAGAGGGACTCGACGCGGACGGAGCAGTCCATCATCTTGCCCGCCCAGTTCGAACCTTCCTCGAAATCATTTGGAAAGGTAAGCGATGCAGACTTCTGGTCCCCTGGGCTCATGCCGACGAGAAGCTGATCCAGTTGGCCGAAGGTCTGCCCCACGATCACCATGAAACGCTTGGTCTCGTCGGCCTCTAAGGAGGTGATGTCGAGAACCGCGAGGTCCCCCGACTCCGCCGGCCTGTCCAGCGGGATCTGCTTGGCACGACGCCTGCGCATCTCTGTCAGCTCGCGCTCCACTTCTTCGTCGGTCGGCGTAGGGTCCGGACGCTGCGCCGAGAGCCCTTTGTACTCGCCGAGCTGCACCCGAGGAGCGAGCCCGACCTTGGCTGTGAAGCGGCAGGCAACGCCTTCCTCGAAGACGTCGAGTTGGAGCGACGGCGCACCGTAAGGCTCTAGTCCCGCCTCCTTGACCGCTTCTTTGTAGGCTTGCGGAACCAACTGCTCGGCCGCACGGCGGTACAGGTCATCCTTCGGGATCATCTGGTCAACGAAGTATGCGGGGGCCTTCCCCGGGCGAAAGCCCGGCACTCGCAGTTGCTTCGCGATCTGTCTGCGCGCCTGCTCCACGGCCTCCTGCACTTGCTCGGCTTCGACCTCGACGGTCATTTTCACGGTGCAGGGGTTTAGTTGTTCCTGTTCCAGTATTCTCACGGGTACTCCTAGAGGAAAAGGGACACACGCCGAAACCATACGGCCGACGAGTTGGAATGGCGACTCTACCCGACCCGTGGGAGGGACCGCCAGGCAGGGCGCAACCTAGTGATCGCCTGCATTCACTCTCCCCAGCCTCCGATGATCCATATGTGGTGGCCCACGTGAGTCGCACACACGCATCGGGCAAGAATCCTGAGCTCGGGGGAGTAGATTGAGCATCACTCGAAAACTCGCTGTGTACGGTGCCGTCTTGGCGTTCATGATCTCCGGCATGTTCTCCGTAGTCTGCTTCCTGATAGCTGACATCAGCATCGGAGTGCTGCTGCCCCCGTTCATCGTGATGACACTCCTGAGCAGCGGGATCGGTGCGGCGATAGCCTGGCGGCTCGCACAGGACGTTCTTCGGCCGGTTCGGCAACTCACGGGGTCTCTCGAAAGGCTCGCGATGGGCGAGATTGACAACGATGTGCCGGAGACCCACGAAGTGGAGCTCGCCGAGCTAGCCGAGCGTGTGCGGAGCGCGATGCAGTACGCCAAGCAGATCGCCGGCCAGGCTCAGCACATCGGAGAAGGCGACCTGTCGGCCGAGATACGGCCGCAGTCCGCGCGAGATGCGATCGGCTCTGCCTTCGCTTCGATACTTCACGAGTTCCGTGAACATGTCGTGCGACAGATCGAGGAGGCGAACGAGCTTGCCGTATGTGCGAGCACCCTTGCGCACGCTGCACGGACATCTTCCGAGGCGATCCGCCGGACTGCCGAGGCCGCCGAAGAAGTGGCGCATGCCTCGCGCGAGACCGCCAAGGTGACCGAACAGATCGCCGCGGGCGCGCAGAGCCAGGCAGCCAGTTCGGCCGAGGCGGTGGTACTTGCCGCCAAATCCGTGGATTCGGCCTGCAGCGTGGGTAAGTCGGCCGAGGAAGTCGCTGAGGTCGCGGAAGCCACACGGGTCGCTGCGAACGTAGGGACCGAGGCCGTCGAGCGCACCGTCGCGGGCATGATGCGCATCCGAGACACGGTTCAAAAGGCGTCCGCAAGAGTCCGTGACCTCGGCGTGCGCGGGGAGCAGATCGGCACAATCACCAGCACGATTGACGATATCGCCTCGCAGACGAACCTGCTGGCATTGAACGCCGCCATTGAGGCCGCACGGGCCGGTGAGCAGGGCCGCGGATTCGCAGTAGTGGCAGAAGAAGTTCGCAAGCTGGCCGTTCGGAGCGCACAGGCAACCAAGGAGATCGCGGAATTGGTCGCCGGAGTGCAGACCAGCGTCAACGAGGTAGTCGCGGCGATGGAGGCGGGTAACCGGGAGATCGAAGCGGGAGCTGAGATTGCGGTCTCTGCAGGCGAAGCGCTTCAACAGATCCGGTGTGAAGCAGACCAGGTCGCAGAGCGGGCCCGCGCCATCCTAGACGCCGCCGAGAGTATGACGAACAACGTCAGCGCATCTTGCCAGGCACTCGAGCACATGGCCACCATCGCCGAACAGAACAGCGCCTCAGCTCAGGAGATGTCTGCGGGAATGCAGCAGGTGAAAGCTTCGATTGACACCGTGGCGGAGAACATCGCCCGCCAGACACAGACCACCGCGAAGGTTGCTGAGAACGCCGCGCACATGGACCGCCTGGCCACGGAGATGCGGGAGCAGATGAGACGCTTCCGCCTCGGAACTGCGACGCTGCGGGTTGCCAAAAGCGACCATCAGGCGCGAATCCAACGACTACAGGAAATCGTGGCCGGGCGTGTGGAGTTCCAGCCGGAAGACTTCAGCGCGGAGAAAGGCTGCAGGTTGGACGAGTGGCTTCAGGAGGAAAGCACGGGGCGGTTCGGCAGGCTGCCCGCGTTCCAGTCCGTGGCACGGTCCCATTCGGAACTTCACGGCCTGACGCGGGACTGCGTGCACTGCCTGCAGGCAGGAGACCGGGAGGGCGCAGAGCGTCTCATGGTTCGGGTCGAGCAAGTCGCTCAGGATCTGCAGTACGCTTTGGCTTCTTTGGGCAGCCAGATCGAGAGCAGGCAGTCGGAGCAGCACCTGCGTCTGGCAGCGTAGTCCTCCCGATCCGACCCGGACATCCGCTTAGTCGCGCACCGTGGTGAGGATCGCGTATCCGCGCGAGAGACCCTCCGTCGCCGAGCGTACGGACAGAACGATGGTATCCGCGCTGGGCCCTGTCGAGGGGACAGTCACGAACACGCGAAGCAGCGCGCTCTCTCCGACAGCGAGTGTCTTGCGAGGCTGCAAGATCAGTGGATTGGGCCAGGCCTGGTCGGCTGCCTCAACAAGGAACGTCAGCTCTGCTCTGCCTCGATTCTCCAACAGCACATCGTAGGAGACGGTCCGGCCGGCAGGTGCCGATTTGGTTTGGAAGGTGGGTGTGAGCCTGATGCCTGGGTCGAACTGAGTGACCACCTCGGGGTCGCCGGCCGCTTCAGGCCCCCAGACCTCACGCCAGAGGGCGCTCTCGCGCTTCAGATAGAGGTTGAAGAATGCGGTAAGCAACCGGCGCGTGATGCGGAGCTGTTCGGCTCGAGCCAAGCTGCCGCTGTCGCAGCCGAAACTGCTCACATCCTCGAAGCCGCAGTGCCAGCCGCCCGTAATCACGGGCAAGAGCCGAGGGGGACCGCCGGCGTCGTACATTCGCTGGCCGTTCGTAGAGACGGGCACGATTCCGTCTTGACTGCCTGCGATCAGGCTGATGGGAACGAGAACGTTGGGCATCTGGGCAATCGCAGAAGGGTTCGTCTCGGCTGCTGCAAGGTTCGCGAGCGCCTTCACCCTAGGGTCGGCAGCCGTCGCGAGGATGCTACAACCCCCTCCCATCGAGTGGCCGGACATCCCGAAAGCGTTGGTATCGACCGCTCGGTAAAGGAATGATGATGGGTCGGCGTTCTGTTGCGTGAGCCAAGAGAGGCAGTCGCGCATGTCGGAGGCGAAGCGGGAGTGCGACGGGAACAAGCCGCCCTCCGACTCGGAGGCAATAACAATGTGGCCCCATGTGGAGAGGTGCTCCAGAGTGCTACGGTAGCGCGTGACGGGTTGGAGGAACCCGTGGCCGAACGAGATCCCCGGACAAGGCGCTGCGGATGCGTCGAACGGCGTGTTTTCGCCCGGAAGCAGCGCGGGATAAAACAGGTAGGCAGAGAAGCTGCCTCCACCGGACCGGGCGACTGTGACACGGGTCCAGCCGGGCTGATGTGGACCTGGAGCACTAAGATCAACGGCTGCCGGTGTGGTCACGGCAGTCAGCGCCAGCCCCCACGACACAGCCGCGATGGATCTGATTGAGAAGTGCGAACGCATCTTTCCCACGCAGCATCGTATAAGTGATGAGACCGGGTTCACTCTACCACGGGTCCGGGGAGGCTGCAAGGCTTTAGCCGATGATTGGGACTGGCGAGAATCTGGCGAGATTTCTCCGAGAATTTTAGCCGGCGGGCTTGACTCGGCGGGTCGGGCCTTGCTATACTGCTTCTCGCCTCTGCAAGAGGAGGCTTTCGAGTTCGTTGAAAACTAGGTAGGTTTGCGCGAGTGTGGTCCAGATCCGTCAACGGATCTATCGTCGAAACGTAGGTAACATTACGTTTCTTACGAAGAGTTTGATCATGGCTCAGGACGAACGCTAGCGGCGTGCCTAAAACATGCAAGTCGAACGGGCAAAGGGGCTTCGGCCTCTGCGCTAGTGGCGAACGGCGGAGTAATACATAAGTAACCTGCCCTGAAGACCGGGATAACCTTGCGAAAGCGGGACTAATACCGGATGTGGTCCCCGGGGGCATCCTCGGTGACTAAATCAGACAACTGGCTTCGGGAGGGGCTTGTGGCCTATCAGCTTGTTGGTGGGGTAACGGCCTACCAAGGCTACGACGGGTAGCTGGTCTGAGAGGACGATCAGCCCGACTGGGACTGAGACACGGCCCAGACTCCTACGGGAGGCAGCAGTTAGGAATCTTGCACAATGGGCGAAAGCCTGATGCAGCGACGCCGCATGGAGGATGACGTCTTTCGGGATGTAAACTCCTTTTGTTGGGAAAGAACTAAGACGGTACCCAACGAATAAGCCCCGGCTAACTACGTGCCAGCAGCCGCGGTAAGACGTGGGGGGCGAGCGTTGTCCGGAATTACTGGGCGTAAAGCGCGCGTAGGCGGCTGGTTAAGTCAGATGTGAAATCTCCAGGGCTCAACCCGGAAACTGCATTTGATACTGGCTGGCTAGAGAGATGAAGGGGCAGATGGAATTCCTGGTGTAGCGGTGAAATGCATTGATATCAGGAGGAACACCCGTGGCGAAGGCGGTCTGCTGGGCATCTTCTGACGCTGAGGCGCGAAAGCAGGGGGAGCAAACGGGATTAGATACCCCGGTAGTCCCTGCCGTAAACGATGGATGCTAGGTGTGAGCGGTATCAATCCCGTTCGTGCCGTCGCTAACGCATTAAGCATCCCGCCTGGGGAGTACGGCCGCAAGGTTGAAACTCAAATGAATTGACGGGGACCCGCACAAGCGGTGGAGCATGTGGTTTAATTCGATACTAACCGAAGAACCTTACCCAGGCTTGACATCGAGGGCAAGCCCGAGAAATCGGGCCCCCTACCCACAAGGTAGGCCCGAAGACACCTGTTGCATGGCTGTCGTCAGCTCGTGCCGTGAGGTGTTTGGTTAAGTCCAGCAACGAGCGCAACCCGCATCCTATGTTGCCAGCGGTTCGGCCGGGCACTCATAGGAAACTGCCGGGGCAACCCGGAGGAAGGTGCGGATGATGTCAAGTCAGCATGGCGGTTACGCCTGGGGCTACACACATGCTACAATGGGCGAAACAGAGGGCAGCAATGCCGCGAGGCGGAGCCAATCCCAAAATACGCCCCCAGTTCAGATAGCAGTCTGCAACTCGACTGCTTGAAGATGGAATCGCTAGTAACCGCAGGTCAGCTATACTGCGGTGAATACGTTCCCGGGTCTTGTACACACCGCCCGTCAAGCTAACTGAATCTGTTGCACCCGAAGTCCGTGGCTCAACCGCAAGGAGAGAGCGGCCGAAGGTGTGGCCGGTAAGGGGAGCTAAGTCGTAACAAGGTAGCCGTACCGGAAGGTGTGGCTGGATCACCTCCTTTCTAAGGGAGTTACTCACGACTCTCGACTAACACACCCACTCGAACAACCTGCCTAGTCTTCAGCGAACTCGCGTCACTGCAGCTTGGGAATTCGGACCATTGAAAAGCGCGAGCAGGCTCGCGCTTTTTCCTTTTCTGCACCGACCATATCACCGGAGCGTCGAGCGACCCTACCACTGTGCTCACGCGTCGCTGATAGCACCTGCTACACTCTCCACACCGGTGACGCGTTGCCCCATGGCCTCGAACCACCCGTCTAGACGACCCTCTGGGGATGATCGGCTGCCATCAGGGCGATGGCGTACGATGCCATAGCGGAAAGGCCCCGGCAGAATGCCGAGGCCCATCCCACGAGATAGATGTAGGTCTAGTGCACGCCGTAGGTGTACCAATAGCCGAGGCGCTCGGGTTCGCCGCCCGGCCAATTCGACCATGCCTTGGCGTGGCCGTCTACGAAGATCACGGAATGTCCCTGCCTTCGATGGCTACCATACAGCTTGTTGCCCGCTTCGGGCCCAGAGGTAGGCGTATACATGCACAGACAGTAAGGGGCACAGTACCAGCCTGTACGCTTCAAGCCGTTCCAAGTTACACCCGGATCCGACTCGATTGCATTCTCGTTCGAAGGGTCGGGATCACCAGCAACCGGGTCATCCAGCTGCCCTCGGAAAAAACAGCCTTGGTCGTTCTGGCGAGTCGCTTCCTGCCCATTGCGTCGGCCCGTGTCGAAAGCGTAGATAGCCTTCGCAGGCTCCTTGAGCAGGTTCACCGTCTTCATACCCGGTGAGATCACGATGTTCCCCGCATCGTCTCGTAGGGAAAAGCCGGGATAAGACATCGCCCAAGCGCTGGCGATGAACCCATACTGATAGCTCGACGAGGGGCACTTGAAGACGCCGAGGTCCGTCTTGCCTTTCGTCTTGATGTAGGGGTTGATCTTGTTGGTCCAACCCCATATCGACTCCGGTCCGCGGAAGTCGTTGAGAACGATGAAGCGTCCGTCGTGGTTGCTAAGGTAGAGCTCATGCCCTAGGCCAATCTGCTTGGCATTGCTAAGGCACATGGACTGCTTCGCCGCCTCGCGCGCCTGTGCGAACACGGGGAAAAGAATGGCCGCTAGGATTGCGATGATGGCGATAACAACCAGGAGCTCGATGAGAGTGAATGCCCTTCTGACGCGTTTCATGCGAGGGGACCTCCTGCAAACAAGATTATATCGCGGCTTTGACCAAATCTGAACAATGGGACCCGGAGGAACCACGTGAGTCTGCCCGAGATGTATCCGAACCCGAGCCTGAACGACGGCGAGTCCTCTGGGACCACGCCACACTTGGTGGTACTGGAAAGCGAATCCGAGCAGGTATCCTCAGACGATTCTATGAAGGCACCGACCGATCTCACGGTAGCCCGACTCGGTCCCTGCACCGTCGCCTCACCACTCAAGGAGGCTAGCTTCGTGCCGGACGGCGCGCAAGTGCTGTATCACACCTGCCCCGACGAGCTTGCGAAGGCGACGTCCGACGGATCTCCGCCGCCAGCATTCGAGCGTGCAGGGCCGCGCGAAAAGATATACTTCGACCCCAAGAAGCTGCGTTGCGGCATCGTGACCTGCGGGGGACTTTGTCCCGGCTTGAACGACGTAATCCGGGCTCTGGTCATTGAGCTGTGCAACAACTACGGCACGCTCCCGGTGATCGGGTTCCGCTACGGGTACCAAGGGCTCGTCGCCTCCTACGGCCACGAGGTGATGGAGCTGACCCCCAAGAGCGTGGGCGGCATCCAATACCACGGCGGCACGATTCTCGGCTCCTCGCGCGGCCACCAAGACATCGGCGAGATGGTGGACACGCTGGAGCGGATGAACATCCGAGTCCTGTTTACCCTCGGAGGAGACGGCACGCAGCGGGCTGCCGCGCTTATGGCCGAGGAGATCGAACGCCGCGGGCTGAAGATCGGTATCGTCGGGCTGCCGAAGACGATTGACAACGACATCATGTACATCTCGCAGTCGTTCGGCTTCATCACTGCGGTGTCCGAAGCGCGAAGTGTCATCGCGGCCGCGCATACCGAAGCACGGGGAGTGCCGAACGGCATCGGTCTCGTGAAGCTGATGGGCCGAACCTCGGGCTGGATCGCCGCCTACGCGACGCTCGCGAACAGCGAGGTGGACTTCTGCCTGATCCCCGAGCAGCCGTTCCGACTGGACGGCGAAGATGGACTGATGGCCTCACTGGAGAAGCGGCTGCAGAAAAACAACCATGCAGTGATCGTTGCCGCCGAGGGTGCGGGCCAGGATCTCCAACCCGGGGAGCCAGACCACGATGCCTCCGGCAACCTGAAATTGAAAGACGTCGGCGCTTTCCTCCGAACGGCCATCACCGAGTACTTCTCGGCTCGAAACATCACCATCAACCTGCGCTACCTGGACCCGAGCTATACCATCCGAGGAGCGCGGGCCGACCCTTCGGACGCAGTGTTCTGTCAGCTTCTGGCTCAGAACGCGGTGCACGCGGCGATGGCCGGGCGCACGAACATGCTGACCGGCTACTGGAACGGTGAGTTCACGCACGTTCCGCTGCACCTGGTGGTGGGTGAGCGCAAGCAGGTGGACGCGAAGGGCCAGTTCTGGCAAGCCGTGGTCTCGACGACGAGCCAACCCTTCACGATGGGCTACGACCCGGGGTAGTCCTCCCGCCTAGGTCGGCACCAGAGGTTAGTGCCCCCAGGTACACTTCCGGCTATGCCCGTGGTGGTCGCGGAGCACCTCTGCCGCTCGTTCGTGTCCCACAAGAAGGAGCCCGGGACCCTGGGCGCCCTCCGGAGCCTGGTCACCCGCAAGAAGTTCGAAGTCAAGGCCGTGCAAGACGTCAGTTTCGGCATCGAGGAGGGCGAGCTGGTCGGGTTTCTCGGTCCGAACGGCGCGGGCAAGACTACCACTCTGAAGATGCTCACCGGCATCCTGTTCCCTTCATCGGGCGAGGCATCCGTCCTCGGCTACACTCCGTGGAAGCGCGACACACGGATGCTGCGCCAGATCGCGCTGGTGATGGGGCAGAAGATGCAGCTTTGGTGGGACCTCGCCGTCTACGACTCGTTGCGCCTATACAAGGAGCTTTACGAGGTGTCCGAGGCCGATTTCAAGGTGCGACTGACCGAGCTGGCGGAGGCACTGCAGGTCACGGACAAACTTCGCACCCAGGTCCGACGGCTTTCATTGGGTGAACGGATGAAGTGCGAGTTGATCGCCGCGCTGCTCCACCGGCCAAAGGTGGTGTTCTTGGACGAGCCCACCATTGGGCTCGATCTCGTTTCGCAGAAGCGCATACGGGAGTTCCTACTAGAGACCAATCGCCGCGACCACACCACTATCCTGCTCACCAGCCACTACATGCAGGACGTGCAGGCTCTATGCGATCGGGTACTCATCATCGACCACGGGCGACTTCTCTACGATGACCGTTTGGGCAAGCTCCTAAAATCCTACGGCAGCCATCGGTTGCTCAAGCTGCAGTTCGACCGAGCTGTGTCCCCGGAAGACTTGGGCCGGTTCGGGCGCGTGGTACGTCACACGGAGGACGCCGCGGACATCGAGGTGCCACGAGGCGAGACGAGTCAAGCGGCGGCGGGGGTATTGGCGGCTCTGCCCGTCTCGGACATCACGATTGCCGAACCATCCGTAGAGGACGTAATTGCCGAGATCTTCAGCGGTGGAAAAACCCTTCCTGGCGCGAACGGGCCCGAATCGGACACTCCGGGGCCGAACGAGTCGTAGGACTCTAAAGCGCGACAGGCGCATATCCAGATTGCGGGGGGATTCTCGAACATGCTGAGAACTCTGGTAGCCGCCGTGCTGGCGAGCGGCGTTATGCGTGTAGGTGCGGTCCCGAACGTCGGAGACACCGCCCCGGACTTCCAACTTCCTGACCAGAACGGTACCATGCACTCGCTGAAGCAGCTCAGGGGTAACTGGGTCGCCCTGGCTTTCTACCCGAAGTCCATGACGAGCGGATGCACAGTGCAAAACCGCTCGCTCTCGCAGCACCTCGCCGCCTTCGAGAAGCTGGGGGTGCGCGTGTTCGGCGTCAGCGTGAACACCGTAGAGGACCAAAAGCAGTTCTGCGACAAGGAAGGGCTGAAGCACACCCTGCTCGCGGACCCAGACGGGACGGCAGCCACCGCATACGGCGTCATGACGAAGGCCGGAGTCGCCTCACGTACTACGATCGTGATAGCTCCGGACGGCCGGGTCGCCCAGGTGTTCGAGAAGGTGGACCCTGCAAAGGATGCGGAGCAGATCCTGGCGTTCGTGGAGAAGGCGGCCGGACTGCCGGACTTTCAGCTCCAGGAGGCATCTGGCAAGGAGTGGCGGCTATCGGAGGTCAAGGCGGAGAAAGGGATTCTGATTCTCTTCGTCTCCCCGATGTGCCCCGTCAGCAGGGCGTACGACGACCGGATGAACGCAATCGCCGAGGAGTTTTCTGGCAAAGGGTTCGTGATCATCGGCGTGAACTCCAACGCAACCGACCCCGACGCTCAGATCAAAGAGATGGCTGGTCGCATGAAGTTTCCCATCGTGATAGACCGGGAGTCCCGCGTGGCGGACATGTTTCGTGCGTCTCGCACGCCCGAGGTGATTCTGCTGAGCCCGGAACGGAAGCTCATCTATCGCGGGGCGATTGACGATCAGACGGAGCCCTCGAAAGTTACGAAGAACTACCTTCGAGACACGCTCCTGGCAGTTGCGGAGGGCAGGCCCGTGCCCCAGGCGGAGACTCAGTCTTTCGGATGCACAATCAAGAGGGCCGCGAAGAAGTAGACCGGCATTAGTCTTCCTGGCGATGAGGGGGGGCGGCTCCACCTGACCTTCGCCCGCAGAGACGTGTTAGCTCTCGGTTCTGCGGTTGAACTCGTTCATCGTGCGCTCGGGGCCGTCTCGGAGCCACATTCGCACGGCGGCGACCACGCGCTCCAAGACCTCCTTGACCACGGGCTGCTCGTCCCGGTGGAATGCGCTCAGCACATGCTCCACGGTTTGCCCTGGGTTGGCAGGGTCAATTCCGATGCGCAGCCGGGCGAATTCCTGGGTCCCCAGCGTCTGAATGATGTGTTCTAGGCCGCGCTGTCCACCGCCGGAGCCCCGCTGCCGGATACGAATTCGCCCAAGCGGCAGTGCCAGATCGTCGGCAAGCACCAGCAGCCTATCTGGACCTAGGTCGTAGTGTCGGAGGAGAGGCTGGACCGCGTTGCCCGAAAGGTTCATGTAGGTCATCGGGAGGGCGATCACCACCGGGGTGTTCTCGATCTTCCCAAAGCCATATAGGGCCTTGAACTTGCGGGTGCGGAGCTTGATCTTGTGTTTCTCGGCCAATAGAGTGGCTGCGCGGAAGCCGATATTGTGTCGGGTGTGGCTGTATTGCATCCCCGGATTGCCTAGCCCTACGATGAGCCACTCCGGCTGCTCGACCGGTGTGCCACGCCTACCGAAAAGCATGTCTGAAGATTACCCGTGCGGATGGCCATCCCTCTCGGAACTCGCTCCTTCTCGCCCCGGTATACTTCGTTAGCCGAGTTACCCCGAGACGCAGCGTCGGCTGCAGTTCAGCGGCGCCGGACCCCGCGGGCGACACGGCCAGGAGACCGCCCTTGACCACCGTCACGATTGCCAACACTTCCCTGCCGCCACTCGTCGGCATGGATACTCGCACACTGCGCGAGACGGCGAAGCAACTCGGGGAACCGCCGTACCGCGGCGGACAGATCGCCGAGTGGGTGTATCGAAAGGGCGCGCGGAGCTTCGAGGAGATGACCAACCTGCCTGCGAGATTGCGCCAAGGCCTGGCAGAGAGGTATCGCATCTCCGCGCTTACCCATGTCAGCACGCAGGTGTCCACGGACGGCGTGACCAAGCTGCTACTGAACACCTCGCGCGGCGAGGGCATCGAGGCCGTCGCGTTGGAGACGGATGAGTGGATGTCCTCGTGCGTCTCGTCCCAGGTGGGCTGTCCTATGCGCTGTACCTTTTGCGCGACGGGTCTCGGGGGCTACACCACCAACCTCACGGCGGGCGAGATCGTAGACCAGATCTTGCACCTGCAGCACGTCACGGGCAAGCGCGTGGACCACGTGGGCGTAATGGGAATGGGTGAGCCGCTGCTCAACCTCGACGCCGTGCTGGCCGCGCTCCGCATCGCTCACGACGAGCTTGGCATCGGTTACCGGAAAATGCACGTCTCGACCGTAGGCATCGTCCCGAAGATCAGGGAGCTCGCCGAGGCGGATCTGCCGATCAACTTGGCCATCTCGCTCCACAGCCCGACCGACTCGGTCCGAGAGCGCTTGATGCCAGTGAACCGCAAGTGGCCGGTGCACGAGCTGATGCTGGCGGCACGCGAGTACGCCGAGAAGACCGGGCGCAAAGTGACTTTCGAATACCTGATGATCGCGGGCGAGAACGATACGCTGGAGCAAGCGCGGCGGCTCGCTTCGCTGGTCAAAGGCTTCCCGTGCTTGGTCAACCTCATACCCTTCAACTACGTGGACACCGGTCATGGCTATCGTCGGCCCGATTCGCGCAGGGTCCATGCGTTTCGGGTGGAGCTTGAGAAGCATGGCGTGAACGTGTCGCAACGCAAAGAGCGGGGGCACGGCATAGACGCCGCATGTGGCCAGCTCAAAGGCAGACACCAAGGGAAGCCTATCCCACTCGGTTTGGCGCTTCCACCAACTCGATCCGAGGCGTCATGAGGATAGGCATCCTCCTCGGGATCGCCGTTGCTTTGGCCGGATGCGGAGGTTCGGACAGGCACGGAGCTAGGCGAGAGGTCAAGCCGCCACCCACCATCGGCGACGACACGGGCAGCTTCAAGAAGGGCGTTGCAGAGAAGTTCGACAACGAAGGAAGACCCGTCTGGAAATTGTCCGTGAAGAGCGGCTCGGTAAGCGTCTCCGATGCAGGGGCCAAAGGAAGCTTCGAGGAGTTTCAGGGTGGCTTCTACCGTAAAGGGAAGCTCGTCGGTTGGGTGGAAGCGAATGCGGGCGATGCCGATGCGACGTCCGGAATCGTGTCTTGTAGCGGCGGAGTGCGATTCGGAAGCAAGCTGCACCGGACCGAGCTCGTTGCCGAGCGGCTCGAGTGGCGGAGCAAGCAGGACCTCATCATCGCCGCCGGGAACGTTGAGGTTCGACAAGGCGATTTCTACCTAGGGAAGTGCGACGTGGTGTTTGCCGACACTGCCGTCGGACAAGTCTGGATGGATGCCAAGGAGGCGCAGATGACGCTCAAGACCGCGCTCGTGCCGATGCTCGGCGCGGCCGTTGCCGTGATGGGCGCACAGCAGCAGGTTAGGCAATACGGCACGGTAACGCTCAGCGACTTCACTTCATTCCGAATCGATCTCGCCAACATGGACGAGATTGCCGCTGTGTGCAAGGGCAAGCCCGCAAGGCTGGTGGCCTCGGAGCAAGGCGTGGACGTGTCCGCAGAAACCATCGAGGCGGTGATCGGCCGACAGCCGAAGGGGAGCCAGAGCGAGTTCGTGCTGCTCAGGGCTACTGCCACCGGTCGCCTGAAGTACGCACTGACCTACGTTGATACCGCCTTGCGAACGACACCGAGCGCCAAGCCGACGACGGTGACAGGCACCGCTGAGAAGGCGGTCTACGACCGGAAAGCCGGAACGCTGACGCTCAGCGGTCGAGTATTGGCGACGATTAGGGATCCGGAGCGCTTCGAGGATCCCGGCCTGCAGAACGAGGCCGACGAGTGCGTGGTGACATTCGACCCCGCCACGAACCGCGTCCTGTCAATGGAGTTGACTAGTCGAACGGGAACCGGCAAGAGCTCGGGCATTCCCAAAGGCGGGGGCGCACGAAAGGAATGAGGATTCACGCCCAGGGGCTGCGGAAGGCGTATCGCGGACGAGACGTCGTCTGCGGCGTGAACGTAGAGGTCGCCCAAGGCGAGGTCGTCGGGCTGCTCGGGCCGAACGGCGCCGGGAAGACCACCACCTTCTACATGATCGTCGGCGCGGTGCGTCCCAACGAGGGCAGGGTGTTCATAGACGGACAGGATGTAACGCGCTGGCCGATGTACCGACGCGCTCGCCATGGGATGGGCTACCTACCGCAGGAAGCCTCTGTATTCCGCAAGCTCTCGGTCCTCGAGAACCTGCTGTTGGTTCTCGAAATGCGGCCGATGTCGCACCGAGAGCGACTGCGAAAAGCGGAAGAATTGCTCGAAAAGTTACACATAACTCAACTCCGAAAGCACCTCGGACTGAAGCTCTCGGGCGGTGAGAGGCGGCGGGTGGAGATTGCCCGCGCCCTGGCGTGCGAACCGAAGTTCATCCTGCTCGACGAGCCCTTCACTGGTATTGACCCAAAGACCATCGAGGAGCTTCAGGAGATCATCGGTCGGCTGCGAGAGGACGGGATCGGCGTGCTGATCACCGATCACAACGTCTCGGCGACTTTCCGCATAACGGATCGGTTGTACATCCTGGTGGACGGTCACATTATCTTCCACGGCACTCCGGACGAGGCGGTGGAGAACGAGATGGTGCGCAAACACTATCTCGGCGGGAGCATGGACTAGTGCGCTTGCGCCTGCCCCTTTCAGACGCTCTGATGCTCCGCGAGATCATCGGCCCTTTCGTTTTCGGTGTAGCGTTGTTCTCCATGCTCGGGATGTCCATCACCTACCTCTTCACCTTGACGGACTACGTGGTGAGGGGTGTTGCCCCGCTCATGGTCGTCGAGATGAGCTTGATGCTGCTGCCGGGCATGATGACGAAGACGTTGCCCGCTGCGATGCTGCTCGCCTCCTTGCTGGCCACCGGACGCATGTCGGGCGATAGCGAGGCGACTGCGCTGTTCGCGGTGGGTGCCAATTTGTGGCGCGTGATTCGAGCCATCGCATACATGGGACTTGGGGTCAGCATCTTGGCTATAGCACTGACCGAGTATCTGGTCCCGCCCTGTGCCGTCCGAGCGCACAACCTGAAGTTCGCGATTCTGGAGCAGCTCGAGAAGAACCCCCTGAACTTCGCTTCGTTTCCCATCTACGACGGCAGGCGCATCGAGTACATCGTCGTATCGCGTGATGCCGATTTCGCACGTCGTACGTTCTGGGGGACGAACATCATCCACTACCCGAAGGGCAGTGCCAAACCGGACATGTATCTCTACGCCACCGAGGCAGTATATCGAGGCGGCACTTCGCTAAGCCTGAGCAGGGTGACGATGTTCCTACCGAAGGAGGACGGACCAGAGCAGCGGTATCTCGAAGCGCTCGAAGTGCCATTGTCCGGTCCATCGCTCAAGCTCGAGTCACTCTTCCGCAACTTGGAGCGTCAAACGATTCGGGACCCGGATGCCACGAACATGAAGGCCACCCTCGAAAAGATCGCCGACATGAAGCGCGTGGGTGCAGAGGGGCCAGAGGCGATACGTAATCTGGAGATGGGGTTCTACAATAAGATCGCATACCCACTTGCGACGGTGATCTTCGCGCTGGTGGGGGCGCCGCTGGGCATACGTCAGTCCCGGACGAGCAATGCGGTGGGATTCGCCATCGCGCTAGTGATCATCTTCGGGTACTGGCTGTTGTCCAGCTACATGGCAGTACTCGGTCAGGGAGGCGCTATCAAGCCCATTCTCGCCAGCTTCGGCGCGAACATCGTCGGACTCGTTTTCGCAGTGGGATTACTGATTCATCGGAGTAGGTAACAAGCAGACTGGGGCGCACGGATGTATCAATGGCCTATTTGGATAGGGATTATGCTGATATGCGGGCTCATCGCGTACATGGGGGACGCGTTGGGTCGCAGGATGGGCAAGAAACGGCTAACCGTTTTCGGCTTGCGACCGAAGCGGACTGCCGTGCTGGTTACCACACTAACCGGCTGCTTCATCTTCACCGTCACACTTGGTAGTGTTATCACGCTGAGCAAAGAACATCGCGAATGGGTGCTTCGCGGTGTCGAGACGGTGCGCGACCTGGAGACTCGAAAGGCCGAGCTGAGGGAGAAGACTACCGAGCTCCGTCGTCTCACCACAGAGCTAGAGCAGACGACGGAGGAACTGGACAATCTACGTGCTGCCATCCGAGACGCGAACCGCGCGTTGGAGACCGCAAAGAACTCGCTTCGGGAGGCCGAGAGCGACAGGCGGCGGATCGAACGAAGCTTGCATCTTGCCACTCGGCAGCAGGCTGCGCTTCGGGCCCGAAACGAAACGATTGAGAAGCACCTGGATGCAGCGCAGCGGAACCTTGCCGCAACCACACAGGACCTTCATGCGCGCAGCGCCGAGGTCCGAGAACTGACTGCACAACGAGAAAAGCTCTCTGCCGACGTGCAGGCCCTCTCTGGCCAACTGACCACCTATCGCGAGGAGACCGACACACTCGCCAAGCAGAACGAAGTCCTAGCTAGGGAGAACCTGGCGCTGGAGAAGGACAGGGAGCAACTTCAGCGCACGCGGAGTGAGCTGCAAGGGGAGGTGGCCGACCTCACATCGCGCCTCGGCATGCTGGGAGCAGAGCTTACGGCTGCAACGGGTGCATTCGGGCGAACCGCAATCAAGTTCCGCACCGAGCCGATCCTGTTCCCCATTGGAAGGGAGGTCGCGCGACTGCCGGTGACGGGCGGCGGCGACATCGCGGACAACGTGCTCAAGATAAGGTCCCTGCTGGATCGAGCGCGAGAAGTGGCAAAACAGGAGGGTGCGTCTCCGGGTCCGGATGGCGACTACGTGACGATGCTGGACAGCTTCGCTCTGAGCGACCAGGGACACCTCGTTCGCATCCCTGTCGAGAAGGTGACGGAAGCGATGGCCGAGGCACTTGTCAATACGCCCGGAGACACCGTACTCATCGCCTCGGCCGCCGTCAACACCGTGGCGGGCGAGCCCCTCGTCGTCGGTCTCGAGATTTTGCCGAACCCGGTGGTGTTCCATGCGGGAGAAACGGTAGCCTCGGTCCAACTGGACAATCAGCACACCGACGAGCAGCTGATGGGCGAGTTGGTCCAGTTCCTGCGAGACGACCTGGCCACGACTGCGCGGGAACGCGGTATGGTCCCCATCGCGGGACGGGGCGAGACGATTGGCGAGGTGACCTACGGCACGCTGCTGGACCTGATCAAGCGCATCCGCAAGGCCGGGAAGATGGTTAATGTGACCGCAGTAGCAAAGTCGGAGACGCGAGCGGCGGACCGATTGGAACTGCTTTTTGGGGTGAACAGGCTCTGAAGAAGTTTGTCGTGCTCGCGGTAGACCCAGGAACCGACAAGTGCGGAATCGCCGTCGCCCGTGTCGAAGACGATCAGCCAGTACAAGTTCTCGACCGAAAAGTTGTACAAATCGGACGACTCGCCGACACGGTTGCTGAAATGGTGGAGCAGACCCAGCCCGACGTCCTGGTCGTTGGAGGTGGTACGGGCTCGCGGGCGGTCGTCCGAGCAATCGAGGCGCGCTTGCCCGAATCCGGCATCCTTGTCGTAGACGAGAAGCACTCCACCGAGCGGGCACAGCGACGATACTGGGAGTTGACGCCGCGCCGGGGCTGGCGCAGGTTCGTCCCGAAGGGACTGCTCTCTCCGCCCGAGCCGATTGACGACATCGCCGCACTCGTTCTGGCGGAAGACGTCTTGCGCAACACAGCAGAGGAGAACCGGGCACCCGAGAAGGCGTAGACAAGGGCCAATTCTCTCCGTTATACTACCGGGCGAACAGCGGGCTGACAGCCCAGCCACCTGGCTGTACCACTCTCGGCGCCGGGGGACCCGGCGAGTGCGGAGAATCGGACGAGCCGCCGCCCTGCGCGCTGAGCGTCCAAGGAGGGACCGGATGAACGCCAGACTCTTCGCTCTGTGCGCACTCGCACTGATCTTTGGGGGTGTCCCCGCCACTGCCCAGCAATTCCCAGACGTGCCCGAGCATCATTGGGCGTACGACGCCATCGCGCAACTCAAAGCCTCGGGCGTGCTCGCGGGATACCCCGATGGTACCTACGGAGGCGGACGACCCCTCACACGATACGAGTTCGCGGCTGCAACCAGCCGCGCTTACCGAAACCTGCGCGACCTGCTTCAAGCTCGTGAGCGGGGCGTCGCGCGGCTCCAGGAACAACTCGCCCAGTGGAAACCTCCCGCTGGAGCGAAGGGTGAGGTCACCAAGGCCGAACTCGACGAGATGAAGACCCAGCTCGAGGGGCTACGAAAGCAGATCGGTGATGTGCGCGCCTATCGCGCCGACATAGATGCGATCAAGAGGCTGACCGAGGAGTTCAAGGGAGACCTCGCGGCGCTCGGTATGGACGTAGAGGAGATACGCGGGTACCTCCGCTCGCTGGAAGACCGGGTGACGGCACTCGAACAGCGCAAGCCCCCGATCGCCATCGGTGGCGAGTATCACGTCATCGGCTTCGGTGGCCACAGCCGAGACGGGCGAATCGGTGTCAGCCAGTCGGGCAACCTGATCGGTTCCGATGGCTCCGGCAACCCGGTCGGGCTCCCCGAGGACCTGCACCTGATGCACGAAGCCGGGCTGAGCCTTAGCGGTGAGTTCGGACGCGCTCGAATGGACGCGGAGTTGCTCGCTTCCACGTTGGTCGGCTACGAAGGGGGCGGCTTTGCCGTGCTGACCCCGGGAGAGCGCCGCGAAGAAGGCCCTACAGACCTGTTCCTGCACCGGTTGGAAGCTTCGTGGGAAGACCGCTGGTTCGGCGCTCCGATGAGCGTGCGTCTCGGTCGTCTCGGCTTCGGGAGTTCCAACTACCTGGCATTCAGCCGCATCGACCCCGACCCGTACATAGACATCGAGCGCTGGGACAACGGCAACTGGTACTTCGACGGGGGCATCCTCACGTTCGGCCTCGGTGACGTGGAGCTTGCGTTCCACGGAGGACGCTCTGCGCGACGCGGCAGCGTGCAGTCCGGCAGCCTGTATCAGATGAGCGTCGGCAGACTGTTCGGAGCTTTCGAGTTCGGCGAGCGGCCCGGCAACGTGGATGCGAGCGTCCTTGCAGTGGACCGCCATGTCGGTGTCGAGGCAACCTACACGTTGCCGAAGAACAGCCACGTCGCCGCGCAGTACCTGATCTTGGACGGCGAGGAGTCGGGGAACGGCATCCAACAGGATAGTCCGTTCAACCGTCAGATTGTGATGGGGGTGGACACGGTGCTGAACCTGACCGACCGTCTCACCTTCTACGGCGCACTCGCAGACTCGGACTTGTACTACAACGACCACTCGGTCCAGACGGCACACAACTACGCCTACGACTTCGCTCTGGAGTACCACGAGGGCGACAAGTGGTGGCTCGGTTTCGGCTACCGATTCGTCGCCCCGCTGTTCTCGGCCCCAGGCTCTTGGGACCGTCTGGGCTACTGGTACAACCCCAACGACGTAAAGGGATTTGGAGGTTGGGGCCACTACAGGCTGGCGAACGGTGCAGGCATCTGGGTGACCGGCCAGTTCCTGACCGGAACCGAGTTGCTCAGCGATGCCGGCGGAAGCCACTCCATCGGCCTGATGAACGAGGACGACATCACGGCGCTGGCCGCGTACCTGCAGTGGCCGATCAACCACCGGTGGTCGCTCCTTCTCGGTTGGGAAGGAGTTTTCTGGAAGTTCGCCGATCGCCCGGACCTGGAGTTCGGGGGCGGCGACGTTGACGAGAATTACTATACGGCTGAGTTCAGCTACGACATGGGTAAGGACACGCGGTTCAGGCTCGGATATCAGGTCACGAGCTACCGAAACAAATCCGGGTCTTCGTTCCTGAACCCGCCCGGAGTGGGCACGGAAAGGGCCGACGGTGGCCTGTTCTACAGCCAGTTCAGCGTAAAGTTCTGACCCGATTGCGAGCGGAGAACGTCTAAGTGGACGGCACGAGCCCCGTTCGATTGACAGGGCTCAGCGAACGGGGTATAGTGCAAGTTGTACCTGTGGAACGAGTCCAGCAAGACTCGACCGACCATTTGACATTGATGATCGTTAGTCGGCGGTCCGCTGCCGGAACGGAGCAAGGTGCGAAGGAAACCTCGGAAGGCTTCCGCCGTTCCGTTGAGGCAGGCCGTGACCGGCCGCGGTACTGAAAACCTCAAGGAGGAGAACGGATGAAGCGAACGCTGAGTTACTTATTCGGCGTAGTGCTGATGGCTGGGCTCTATATTCCCGCCACCGCACAGAACTTCCCGGACGTCCCCGAGTACCACTGGGCCTACGAGGCCCTGGAGACCCTGAAGAACGACGGTCTCCTGGTGGGTTACCCGGACGGCATGTTCCGGGGCGCACGTCCCATGAGCCGCTACGAGTTTGCAGTGGCCATGAACGCTGCGTACCAGAAGCTCAAGTACATGTTCGATGGCCTCCAGAGCCGGATTGACGGCCTGCAGAGGCAGATCGACGCGCTTCCTAAGGGAGGCGGCGGGACGCAGGGAGACTTCGCCAGCAAGGCGGACCTCCAGGCTCTCCGCGATCAGCTCGAAGCCTTCAAGAACGATCTTTCCGGGATGAAGAACTGGAAGAACGACATTGACGCGCTTCGCGAGCTGATGAACACCTTCGAGCAGGACCTCGCATCGCTCGGCGTAGACGTCGAGGCGATGAAGAAGGACCTCCGCTCCATCGAGGATCGCGTTGCCGCGCTGGAGGCGCGCAAGCCCGCCGTTGACATCCACGGTACCGTGGACATCGGCGGTCGCGCAGGCCACAGCCGCGACCACGAGATCGGTGTGGACTGGAACGGTGCGTGGGTCGGCGCGGACCTATCGGGCGATCCTGTGGGCGTCACTCGCGACCTCCACGTGATGCACGAGCTGGGCTTGATCTTCTCCGGCACCTACGGCCGGGACGTGAACATGACGGCCGAGCTGGTGGTCGGCAACCTGCTTCCCTTCGAGGGTGGCAACATGACCACGCAGTTCGCCGGTGCCGGCCGCAAAGAAGAGGGCAACACCGACGTGTGGCTGCACCGCTTCGAGGCTGCATGGAATTCGTCCTGGTTCGGCGCACCAGTCAACCTTCGTCTGGGCCGCATCGGTCACCAGATCAATCCGTACATCCTGAAGCGACAGGACGTGGATTACTACTGGGATTCCGATCGCTGGGACAACGGCGATTGGATGATTGACGGCGGTTCAGTGGACTTCGATTGGTCGAACTTCAGCCTCGGCTTCTACGGTGGCAAGGTCAGCAATCGAGGTTCCGCGCTCAACAGCGGCGTGTACGACATGTGGGTGGGTAACACCACAGTCATCCCGAGCGTGGGAACCCGCCCCGGCAACTACACTCCCGGCCTCATGGTCGTGGACACTATCCTCGGCGCCGAGGTCGGCGTCAATCTCGGCCGCATCGGAACCGCCCGGGCAACCTACAACCTACTGGACGGCCCGGACACGGCAAGCGCCGCCAACGGCGTACTGCCTGCGTTCACGTTCAACCGACTCCAGCTTTGGGGCGGTGAGTTGGACATCGAGTTTGCGAAGAACTTCCGCCTCAACGGCTACTTCGCGAAGTCGGACTACTTCCAGAACGATGACTCGCAGGTGGATGAGGACAACTGGCTGTGGGACGCTGCTCTCAGGTACGCAGGCGATCGGTTCAATGTATTCGCCGGCTACCGTGAGATCGGCCCCTGGTACGGCGGTCCCGGCTCGTGGGGTCGCATCGGCTATTGGAACAACCCGACAGACATCAAGGGCTTCCATGCCGGCGTGGACTTTAGGGTGAACGACGACATCAGCCTTTATGCAACCGGTGAGTTCTACACCGGTTCGGATCGGGCCGACTTCGGCGGCACCGTGTTCGGCATCTCAGAGGATGACAAGGTCAATCGCATCCAGGCCGGTATCGGGTTCAAGTTCGCAGAGAACTGGCATCTCGGTCTCGGCTGGGAGGGCGTGTTCTGGGACCTGGACGAGACCAGGTTCGAGCTCGAGAGCGGCAAGATCGACGAGCATTGGTACACCGCCGATCTGACCTACGACCTGGGCGAGAACACGACCTGGCGCTTCGGCTACCAGATCCTCGACTACAAGAACAAGACGGGCGATAGCTTCTTCAACACGCCGGGTAACCCGAACGTGAACGCGAAGAGCGGCCTGTTCTTCACCCAGTTCTCGATCAAGTTCTAAGGCATTCGCTTGAAACGGCCCCGGCCTCATGCGCCGGGGCCGTTGTCCTGCCACACTTTCACGCCACCCGGCGTAGTACTCTGAGAGAGGGAGGTACTAGGCAATGAAGAGAATGAGAGCGCTCGGTATCCTAGCAGCAGCGTTCCTGGTGACGGCGGTCGCTGTCGCACAGATAGACACCATCCTAAAGGCGGGTGGCATTGCGCTTGCCGTAACCACATTCGGCAAAGATATCGATAAGGCCATCAACAACCTGACCGGTCACAAGAACACGAACACGTCAACCACCAAGGTCGTCCCCATCCTGAGCGTGGGAGACGGGGGCTATCTCGGTGCGGCTCAGGTGATGGGACCCAAGACCAACGTGGATAAGGTGCAGGCCTTGGCTCAACTCGAAGGGCGCTTCATGGGGAACGCAGTGCGCCTCCGCGCGCTCATTCCGGTCTCGACCAAGACGCCCGGCAAGAACCTGGCCAAGGTGGACGGAGTTGCCGTCTCCGCCATCGTCGACTTCAAGCTGTAACTACGGATTGACCTCGGGCCCCGTGTAGACGTATACTAGAGGGGTACGGACCGACACGGGCCCGGGCCGACAATGGAATGGGAAGTAGGTTCGGCTGCCCGGCACCCTTGCGTGTCGGATCGTCTCACGGAGGAGAACCGATGAAGCTGTCGCGGAACGCTCTGATTGCGATTGCTCTCCTGGCCTTCGCGGCCCCAGTCGGGTTTGCGCAGGCCAACTTCCCGGACGTGCCCGAATACCACTGGGCTTACGATGCCCTCGAGACACTCAAGGACGCCGGACTGCTCGTTGGCTACCCTGACGGCACATACCGCGGGCCACGCCCCCTCAGTCGCTACGAGTTCGCCGTTGCCATCCACGGCGCCTACAAGCGCTTCATGGCGCTGACGGGCGACCTATCTTCGAAGATTGATGCAATTCAGACTAGGATTGACGATTTCGAGGTCGACGAGGGCCCCAGCGACGCTGCGACGGCCCAAGAGCTTGCCGCGCTACGAGCCGAACTGGATGCCCTGAAGTCGCAGATGGGCGAGATGACAGCCGACCGAGAGGCCCTGAACGCGCTGAATAGGCTTTCCAAGGAGTTCGAGGCGGAACTAGCCTCGCTGGGAGTGGACCTTGCCGCACTACGACAAGACCTCAAGTCGCTTAGTGCTCGGCTGGACGCCCTCGAGAACCGCAAGGACAGGGTCCAGATTAGCGGTGACTTCAACGTGGCTGCCATCGGCAAGCACAGCATAGACGACCTACAGGGAGTGGACTGGACCGGCAACCCGGTGGGCACGCGCTCGGACGGAAGCCCGAGCGGCCTGACCGGCGACTTGAACGTCATGCAGGAGCTCGGCGTGCAGATCCGAGGCAACTTCGGCAGAAACGTGCGTCTCGATTCCGATCTCATTTTCAGCAGCGTCCTCGGATATGAAGGCAACAGCTTCAGCGAGTTCTTCCCGGGAGCCCGGAAGACGTCGTCCGGGACCGACATCTTCGTGAACCGTCTATCCGCAACCTTCGACGCGAACTGGCTAGGCAATCCGCTCACCGTATCGCTGGGGCGCATCGGTAAGAGAGTGTCACCCTACGTGATGCAGCGGCACGACCCGGACCCCTATCTGGACATCGCCCGCTACGACAATGGGGAATGGGGAATGGACGGCGCCGCCATCCGAATGGATTTCGAGACGGTAGGGCTAGAGCTCTTCCTCGGCAAGCAGTCCGGGCGTGGCGATACCTCGGCCACTTCCGACTACACGATGCGCGTCGGAGACAACCGCACGGTCTTCGACTATGCGACCCGGCCGGCAGGCATCAACCAGGGGCTGATGGTGGTGGATACCGAACTGGGGGCCAACCTCGACGTGAAGTTCGGTCGGTCGAAGTTCAACCTCGCGTACATCGCTTTCGACGGCGAACCGACGGTCGCTCCTCCGCGGCTGGGTAACGCGGGCTTCGAGTTCAACAGGGTTGCGGTATTCGGCGGCGGGCTTCACATGGGCCTTGCCGACTCGCTGTCCATCAACGCCGACTTCTCAGCCAGCCAGGCGTTTTACAACGGCAGCAGCCGGCTGAACCAAGACAACTTCGCCTACGATGTCGGAGTGCGCTTCGCTTCCGGTGACGATTTCGACTTCGGGGTCGGCTGGCGCGAGATTCGGCCCTTCTTCTCCGCTCCAGGAGAATGGGGGCGCATCGGCTTCTGGCATAGCCCGACCGACATCAAGGGTTTGACGCTGGGTGGTCGGTATCGCTTCAGCTCGACGGTCGGTGTAACCGCGCAGGGCGAGTTCTACCAAGGCACCGGGACGGCGCGAGACACATCCGGTAACGTGGTCGGCCTCGGCACAGATGACCGGATAAACCGCGTGCAGTTTGGCTTGGACTACCGAATGAACCCTCGCTGGAAGATCATGCTCGGTTGGGAGGGCGTGTACTGGGACCTGAAGGACCGTGCGGTGGGCTTCGGCGGGCCGTTCCTAGGTGGCAAGCCGACGGAGTACTACTACACGCTCGGACTGGACTACGGGATGGGGGACCGAACCAACCTCCGCTTCCTGTATCAGCTTAGCGACTACGACGGAAAGAACGTAACGGGCTTCAACACCCCTGGCAACTCGAGCACCCGGGCTAAGGGCGGACAGGTCGTCACGCAGCTCTCCATCGAGTTCTAGCGTCGGGCGACGTGTTGTCCTGTTCGATCGCGCCCGAGACCCCTCTTGCAGGGGCCTCGGGCTTTCGGTATAGTGAAGTGTGATCCGTTAGCGCCCACGCGGGCGAGCATATTAGTGGGGAGTAGACTACGCCATGGCGATGCACCTTTTTACATCCGAGTCGGTCACCGAGGGTCATCCGGACAAGCTGGCAGACCAGATCAGCGACGCGATCCTCGACGAATGCCTGGCACAGGATGCCAACGCGCGATGCGCGATGGAGACACTGCTATCGCGCGGAGTGGCCGTCGTTGCCGGAGAGCTAACTACGTCCGCGTATGTCGAGATACCCGACGTAGTACGCCGAACCATCAACGACGTAGGCTACACTAGCACCTCGCTCGGCTTCGAAGGTGACACATGCGGTGTCATGGTTGCGATTCAGCAGCAATCGCCGGACATCGCGATGGGTGTAGACATCGGCGGAGCCGGCGATCAGGGCATGATGATCGGTCTCGCTTGCGATGAAACCCCCGAACTCATGCCTCTACCCATCAGCATCGCCCATGCACTAACACGCCGGCTGACCGAGGCGCGCAAGAAACGAGAGGACGACGAGCTATTCCGACCAGACGGCAAGTCACAGGTCACCGTCGCCTATGAGGATGGCCGGCCGAAGTACATTGACACGATCGTGGTGTCCACTCAGCACAAACCAGTAGAGGATCAGGAGCAGGTGCGTCAGGTGGTGCGCAAGCACGTGATCGAACCGGTCCTGCAGAACTACCAGAGCTATGTGGATCGAGATATCACCTATCATATCAACCCGACGGGCCAGTTCATCATCGGAGGGCCCCAGGCCGATACGGGCGTCACCGGGCGAAAGGTGGTAGTGGATACCTATGGTGGCGCGTGCCCCGTAGGTGGTGGCGCGTTCTCCGGAAAGGACCCCACGAAGGTAGACCGCTCGGCCTCCTATATGGCTCGCCACATAGCGAAGTGTATTGTCGCAGCCGGACTTGCACAGAGGGTCGAACTGCACCTGGCGTATGCGATCGGAGTGGCGCAACCCGTCGCCATCAACGTACTCACTTTTGGTACCGGCAAGGTGTCCGACGACACAATCGCACAGCGAGTCAGGGGAACCTTCGATCTGTCACCACGTGGCATCATCGAATATCTGGATTTGCTTTCCAACAAGTACCTACCAACGGCGAAGAACGGGCACTTCGGCAATCCGGCATTCCCATGGGAGAGCACCGAGGCAGCCAGCCGCCTCGCGTAGCAGCGTGACATCTCCGACCCGGCGGCGGCGAAGGGGCTGGATCAAGATCGGACTGACAGGCCTCGGCGTATTAGTGGTGAGCCTCTTCGCCTTCTACAGGTGGCAGCCTTGGGAGTACGAGGTGTTCCCAGCGCCGCGTCCACTGGCAGGGCGGTTAGACCCCGATTCGTCGCGCCTCTTCTCAAAGGGTACTCGCGTCCTGGTAGTGACAGCGCATCCTGATGATGCTGAGTTCTACATAGGTGGCCTGCTGACCAAGTTGGGGCGAGCGGGTTGCTGGATTACGCTCGTCTGTGTGACGGACGGCGACAAGGGCTATTACCCGTTCGAGGATGCGGAAGCGAACCGCAGAGTGCGCCGGCGCGAGCAAGCGGACGCTGCCCGCGCGTGGGGCGCGAGCGAGGTCGTCTACCTCGGGTTCCCAGACGGACGACTGAAGGTGACCGACGAGGTGGTGGATACTATCCACGCCGAGTTACTGCGCCTAACGCCCGAGTACATTCTGACCTTCGACGGAGAGCACCCGACGAGGCTAAGACACCGAGACCATCGCCGCACCGGTGTGGCCGTGGAGCGGGCACTGCGGCAGACGCCGATTGGTTCGTGGCTCCTTCGCTTCTCCACTTCCAGTCCGAACTACGCGGTGGACATAGGCGACGTGTGGGAGAATAAGATGCGGCTGGTGGCGATCCATGCGAGCCAGTTCTATGGCGAGCGACTGAGGCGCATTCGGTCGCTGCTGCGTTCGCGTGCGGAAGCGGACGCGCGACTCCTTGGTTCCGAGTTGGCCGAGGGGCTGCGTGTCAGTCGGCTTCCACTCTGAAGGGGACGGACCGGGCTAACACCCCCGCGGTGGATCATGGCCAGGCCTGGCTCGCGTTGCCGTGCGCGTCCAGTGGATGCGTTGGGCTCACGCGACCTACCGGAAGCTGTCTATGAAGCTCTGCAATCGCTCCTGCGTCAGCTTGCCCATCGCCGCGAGGAACACCTCGCCGGCCTGCCGCGTGGCCATTCGAAATTCCCGATGGCGCAGACGGCCCAGTGCGTCCCTCGGTATCGTCCCGCGAACTTGGAACACGGAGATCGGGTCCATCCCCTGGGCATCGTGGTATAGCAAGTGCACGCCGGGCTTGCCGCCGAGCTCCACCGGCTTGGCCCCTGCCAGACGCAGGCCGGCTGGCGTGGGATTCGGTCGCAGGATGCGGAAAGGCACGCGCTTCTGGGCGTCCTCTAGCGGTACGAAGTCGTCCTGTACAATCTTGGCGCCAGGATGCTTGATCACGAAGTCCTCTGGCGACGGATTGATGTCGAAGTCCACCTGGGTGTACTCGAAGCCTCCGATCACGCGATCGGGGTTCGATGGGTCCATGATCTGCTGCTTCAGCAACACACCGGTTGCATCGTCTATGTACAGACGCCAGACGTTCGCCCCGTCCTTGCGCTTCAGCAATAGCTCGGTGCACTTGCGCCCTGCTACCCGCGCGGCCTCTCCGGTCTCCACCTTCAGCGAGCCCCTTCGGATGCCGTCCAGAACGCGCGGAAGGCGCTCCTCCACCTTCTCTCGCCGCTTCGATTCTCCCACGTAGATGGTGTTCTCGCTCGGGACCCAGTGCCATCGGCGCGCACCGCGCTCCACCATCACTTCGCCATACCGTGGGCTTCCCTTTGGGAACTCGACTCGGGTATCCGGGCCGGAGCGCAGCACCTGCTCGATGACCCGCTCGTTCCGCCCCTCCAGGTTGTTGATGACCACACGGGTGCCAGACAGCTTCTGGGTCATCTCAGCACGGATCATTCGCCGCAGCAGATCCGAAGCGCGCGACTGCTCCTGGCCCACCACTGGGGCCACCAAAAGCGACAGTACAACGTATGCAAGCAACGTTCGCAGCATCATCTTCTACAGCCCATCGAAGTCGTACAGATCGTCGTACAGATCGTCGTATTCTTCCGTGCCGCCCACCGGCGCCGTAGGCCGAGCCGCGACCGGCGAGTCGGCCGGCAACATGTAGGCAAGCTGAACCTGGGTGTGAAGGTCCTTCATGGCGTAGAGCGCGTCTTGGGCCTGTGCCAACTCCCGCTGGTGAGCGTTGATGCGCGGCAAGGCGATGAGCGCTGCAATCGCAACTGCCGCCACTGCTGCTGCCGGCACGAGCCTCGGCCACGCGGCCAGGGCCCATGGGACAGGTTTCCGGCTCGCCAAGCGCGTCCTTACGCCCTCTGCCAGGCTGTCCGGAGCTCGATGGGCTGGCAGTGCAGCGAGCATCTCCTGCACCTGGCGAAGCTCCTCCACTACTTGCCTACAGCTCTCGCACACAGCCACGTGATCGCCGACCGAATCGCACCGGCCGTCCACGTACTCCATCAATTTGTCCCGGTACTTCTCGCAGCCGTTCATTCCGTAGCCGGACCTTTCATATACTCCCGAAGCGCCTCTCGCAGCTGTTCCCGAGCCAGGAACAGACGGGACTTCACCGTTCCCAACGGGGCGTTCACTGCCTGCGCAATCTCCTCGTACGATAGGTTCTGCGTGTCGTGGAGTAGCAGGACCGTCTTCAGCTTGTCGGAGAGCTTTCCTATGGCCCTTTCCACCACGGCGTTCATCTCATCCTGCAGCACGATCCTCTCGGGGTCGTACCTGTGATCCGGTGGGTCCAAAGGCAGGCGCCCGTCGCCGTGGGGATGCGACAGCGATAGCGATTGGGGCCTGCGCCTCCTGTATCGAGACCGGTCAACACAGAGATTGGTAGCTATGCGAAACAGCCAGGTCGTAAAGCCTGCGCGACCGTCGTATCTCCGAATACCCTGAAACGCCCGAACGAACACTTCCTGCGCGACGTCCTCGGCCTCGCCGTCCTCGGGAACCATGCGCCGCACATAGCTGTAGATACGGTCTTTGTACCGGGCCACGATCAGGTCGAACGCGGCGAGGTCGTTCGCCTGGCAGCGTCGCACCAGCTCGGCGTCCGGTGCGAACTCGGCCCGCCCGGTATCGGTCAAGCAGCTTGCTCCTTGTAGCGTGATAGCGGCATCCATCGGTTTCTCGACGGTATGGACGCCACCGGGGCGTTGCGGTTCACCCATTCCGCTATTCATGGGCCCTAACCTCGCAAAGATCCCCGCGTGCCTCGGTGGCCACCACTCACACCCCTGCGTGAATACGCTCCTCCACCTCGACGATGCGCCCGTCTTCGAGCCGGATCACTCGGTTCGCGCCCTCGATGACCGCCGGGTCGTGGGTCACGAGCACGATGCTACCCTGCCCCCTCTGCTCTTGCAGCGTTCGTACTACCGCAAGCCCGGTTGCGTGATCCAGTGAAGCGGTCGGCTCGTCCGCGAAGATCACGTGAGGGCGGTTCAGGAGAGAGCGGGCGACGCAGACTCGCTGCTTCTCGCCGCCCGAGAGCGAGCGCGGGCGGCGGTGCATCTTGTCCCCCAGCCCGAGCGCCTCCAGCAGCTCGGCGGCGCGTTGGGCAGCTTTGGCCCCCCCGTTCGCGAGCAGCACGTTCTCCATGGCCGTGAGATACCCGAGCAGGTATGGGTACTGAAATAACATGCCGAACTCGGTGCGTCGCAGGCGGTCCCGCTCCATCACCGGCATGGAACGGAAGTCCACGTCGCGATAGGTAACCCGCCCCGAGGTGGGGGTCTTGAGGCCGCTGAGCAGATACAGGAGTGAGCTCTTCCCGGAGCCGCTCGGCCCCAGGATGCCGACGAACTCCCCGGGGCCGACCTCGAGCGAGATGTTGCGGCAGGCGTACACCGGTCCCGTGGGGTCCTGATACACGAGGCTCGCGTCCTCTACCCGAATCACACGAGCCTCCTCTCGACTATGGCGACCGGGTCGAACCGGCGGAACCTCCACCACACCGTGGCGAGGCCGAATAAGGCGACGGCGACCGGCACGGAGAGGGTGTAGCGATAGGTTTCCCAGCCTGCGGGGCTCATCGGGTAGCCCTTCGGCTCCATCACCGTTCGCTTGACGATGTCCAGCCCGATGTGAGCGAAGAGGATGCCGAGCACCCACGCGCCGATCACCACGAGTAGCGTCTCCAGCATCGTGCGCACCAGCAAGGACCGCCGGGTGTGCCCGATAGCCTGAAGTAACCCGAACTCCACGATGCGCTGCGTGAAGTGAATGTTCGCGAGCAGCCCCATCATGGAGGCTAGCACAGTCACTAACGCTGCAATCACGATGTTCAGAATGAGGTAGAGCGTGGCTAGGTCTCGCTCGGCCTCTCGGTTTAGCTCTGCGTAAGAAAAGACCCTACCGCGGGTGCCCTCCATTCGCTTGAGCGCCCAAGCATCCAGACGCGGCTGGTTTCTCGCCTCGTCGGCCATTAAGACGAACGCCGTGGTGTCGGGGAAGAAGTTGGCCTTGATGAACTCCGTAGAGGAAAAGGCGAACCATTCCGGCCCGTCCAGAATGCCGACGACTCGCGTCGGCTCGGGGGCGTACTCGTCGCGGTTGTCGGGGCGCAGCGCGATTTCGCCCAGCCGGTAGCCCTTGTTGTGGGCTACGGCCCGCGACACCACGATCTCGGGAGCGCCGGGCTTTGGGAAGCGGCCCTCAGTGAGGCGCAGTCTCATGCGCTCGAGCAGTGGCTCGACGTCCTTCTGTTCCAAGCCGTAGATGACGAACGGCCATTGGCCTACGATAGTCTTCACCCGCATCATGGTGATGCGCACGGTAGAAAGGCGACCGAGGTTCGGAGCGGCCTCCAGAGCCGCCCGGATCTCCTGTGTGTCGTTCCGGTCTGCCCGGGGCCACACGACGGCGAAGGCCTTGCTGTAGCCGTAGACGGTTCGGATGGCATGCGGGATGGAGTTCAGCATGGCCACGATGCCTGCGATGAGCAAGACGGACATCACGATGACCGCTCCGAGGGGGACCGTCTGGGCAGGGTTGCGCCACAGGTATAGGACTGGAGACAAGGGATGCAGGCGAGAGCGTGCCCGGACGGGAGCCCTTGCTACGGTTGTGGTCGCTTCTACAGTGGTGTTCATGAGTTGCTTCGCTGCCCCACCGTTCTACGCCTCGCCGCCCTGCGTGGTCGCCGACAGTGAGACCTTCGGCGGATCTCGCCGCCTAAGGTACAGTATGGACCCGTGCGCGTATTGCTCGCCGCAGTGTGACTTCCCAACGAGGAGAGGTTCATGGTCCATAACGTTATCATCATCGGTTCCGGTCCGGCCGGCTACACCGCCGCGCTATACACGTCCAGGGCCAATCTGGAGCCCCTACTCTTCTCCGGTGACGAGCCGGGTGGGCAGTTGATGATCACGACCGACGTGGAAAACTACCCCGGCTTCCCCGAGGGGATCACCGGGCCGGAGATGATGCAGCTCTTCCGCAAACAGGCCGAGCGCTTCGGCACCACGGTGCGGGACGAGAAGGTGACGGCGCTGGATGTGTCGGAGCGACCCTTCACCGTGCAGGCGGCCGGGCAAACCTATCGGGCCAAGACGGTCATCCTCGCGACCGGCGCCTCGGCGAAGTGGCTCGGCCTTCCTGCGGAGCAGGCGCTGATGGGCCATGGCGTGTCGGCCTGCGCCACCTGCGACGGTTTCTTTTTCCGCGACAAGACGGTCGTGGTGGTGGGCGGCGGGGACACCGCGATGGAAGAGGCCGGCTTCCTCACGCGCTTCTGCTCCAAGGTGTACGTTGCACACCGGCGGGATGCGTTGCGGGCCAGCAAGATTATGCAGGACCGCGTGCTCGGCAACCCCAAGGTGGAGATGCTGTGGAACACGGTCATCGAAGACATCCACGACCCTGCTGAGAAACGGGTGACCGCCGTGACGCTGCGCAACACCAAGTCGGGCGAGACGCAACGGATGCCGGTGGACGGCGTTTTCGTTGCCATTGGACACGAACCCAACAGCCACTTAGTACGAGGCGTGCTGGACACCGACGATCTGGGCTACGTCATCACCGAACCCCGATCCACGCGCACGAAGATACCGGGGCTGTTTGCCTGCGGCGACCTGGTGGATCGCACCTACCGGCAGGCCGTGACCGCAGCGGGTTCGGGGTGCATGGCAGCGATTGACGCCGAGCGCTTCTTAGAGTCCGAGGGGCACTAGCCCCCTGCGGGCTGAAGGATGTGCTGGGTTCGGCACCCTTTACCTAGACGCATGGACTTGACCGCGTTATACTGAAGACCAGCCCCGATGCGGTACTCGGTTGGGCCCGATAGGAATTGGGAGTTGGCGAATGAAAGCGATAACGCTGTCGAGTCTGCTCATGGCAGCCGTTGCATGTTCAGCGACCGTGCACGTGGGCATCTTCGACGATACGCGGCTGTGGAGCCCGGTCTACAACGTGGAGACTGGCGCTGCGATGACCGAGCTTCGAACGATCTGGGAGGCGAGGGGGGCTGTCTGGCATCAGACCGACATGTTAACCCCGGAGTTTCTCTCTCAGGTCTCCGTCTTTTACACGAGCCAGATTCTTCAGCAGAACCTGACGGCAGAGGAGAAAGCGGCAGTCGTCGCCTGGGTGCGGTCGGGTGGTACTCTGGTGGTCACCGCCGACTGTGGGTGACCGGGGAACCAAGCGGCATACAACAGTATGCTAAGCCAGTTTGGCTTGACGCTAGCAGGAACCATCAGCTACGGCTACGGCAACATCCTTGCCCCGCACCGCATAACTCAAGGGCTTACCACCGTTTTTCTCGGCAAGAACGGATACCTAACCACCCCCCCAAGCGCACTGCACCTGATAGATGACCCGATGGGCAACATCGCTGCAGCAGTGATGGAACGCACGGCGGAGACCGGTGCCGGTCGCCTTTTCGTCATCGGCGAGAACGACATGTTCAGCGACACCTATCTCATGCTCTATCCCGAAGACCGGCTGCTCGCCGAGAACATCGCATCCTGGGCGCTGACGCCGAGTCCTGTGTTGACCGGCACGGTGACACTGCCAGGCTACGTCGGCGAGAAGGCAGGCATTCCCCTGACGGTAAAGCTGTACGACGGGGCGAGCCTGGTGGGTACGTACGTGACCGGGCTCAGGGCCGACGGCGGGTACACGGTAGAGGTGGGCCACTCCGGCACGTTCGACGTCGTGGTCAAACCATGGCGGTGGCTCGGGCAGAGACAGTACGGAGTGCTGATCGCGGGGGACACCGTCTTAGACTGGTCCATGGTCCGCAACGGCGACGTAACCGACGACAACTCCGTGGACATCATGGACCTTAACGAGACACTGCTGCAGTTTGCGCGGACGGGCAGCCAGACGGCGGATTTGGACGGTGACGGTCAGGTCGGGTTGCTCGACCTGAACATCGTGTTGATCAACTTCGCACGCACGGGGGACTAGGGTTCTCGATGCCCTGCGAGCCGAAGGGGCGTCGGGTCTAGCGGAGCACACGCACGATTACAACGGCTGGAAGAGCGAGACCTCGCGGCCGTCGGGGTCGCGGAAGATGACCTGCAAGAACCGGCGGCCTCCGGCCTCGATCTCGCTCGGTTCCTCGAACGGTACGCCGCGGGCCCGCAGTCGGGTCAGGAAGGGCTCCAGGTCGTCTACGTCCACGCCGAACTCGGGCAACGCGCCATCGGCTGGCGACCTGATCACACCGAGGTAGCCGTCGCCCAGCTCAATACCGCCGCCATCCTTGCTCTTGCCTTGCGGAGGCACGTTGAACAGGTCGGCGTAGAAGGTAAGGGTTTTTTCGGGTGTCTGCGAATGGACCTCGACGTAGCTCAGCTGTCGCCTCACCGTTGCACCTCCATGCCGCCCACGTTTACATCCCACGTACGAGCGTGCTATTCTGTACCCGGTTCTCCCATGTTGTTGCCCATCCGTGACGAAAACCCGCCGAGACACTTTCCGCTTATCACGATGACGTTGATCGCGCTGAACATCATCGTCTTTCTGTGGGACCGCGGCGGTAACCCCTTCGGGCCGCGAATGGTTTTTATGGAGATGGCGATGGTGCCGCACGACGTCCTCGGAGCATTCTCCGGCGGGTCGTCCGATGCCCTCGTCACCCTGTTCACCTGCATGTTCCTGCACGGGGGGATTGCGCACCTTCTAGGCAACATGCTGTTCCTGTGGATCTTCGGCAACAACGTGGAGGACACGTTCGGCCCGGTGTTCTTCATTCTGCTGTACCTAGCGTGGGGCGTTGCCGCCTCGGCACTACACATCTTCGTGGACCCGACCTCGGGTATTCCTACGCTGGGGGCGAGCGGCGCGATTGCCGGCGTTCTGGGAAGCTACGTGATGTTGTTCCCACACGCACGGATCGACACGCTTTTCTGGGCGTTCTTCGTGTTCGTGATCGAGATGCCCGCCTGGGTCTTGCTTGGTGCGTGGTTCGTGATGCAGGTGCTCCCTGGCTACCAACAGCCCGGCGTGGCAACTTGGGCACATGCCGGTGGCTTTGTCGCTGGCGTGGCGACTGTGTTATTGCTAGGTGGGCGCGGGCGGCTTTTGCCCCGCTATCGCCAACTCTCGTGGGAGAGCGACGATGACTAGGTCCGTGTGGATCGGCGCGGCCTGCGCCGTGCTGGCCGGCGTGCTTGCGCTGCCACCGGTTCTCGGCCGCGTCCGCGCCGAAGAGCGGAACAAGGCGGTGGACATCCTGATCGAGTTCCCCGAGGCGCGGGCGCTCGCGGCCGGAACGGGGCGCAGCATCGAGGAGGTGTTGACCGAGCTGAAGACCGCGGGCGCGACCGGAGTGGTGGTATACGAGGACACCGTGGACGACTGGGTGCGCTCTGGCAGGCTGGTTGGGGCGCCCGCTGCGGACAAGCCTCTCCCGCGACCCGCAGCAGCCGACTGGATGGTGGACCCCTCGGGAATGGACCGCCTGAAGGCCTCCGTGACGGGAAAGTTTGGCTGGACCCTGAACTACTCCGGGTCCGAGGAGTTTCGAGTGCGCGGTGGTGGCGAGATGGTTCGCCTCCCACATAACCTGAACGCGCTCGGCACGGCAGGGCTGGGCGTGGACCCGAGTTCCGTAGATCTCGTTCGCCGAGTGGGGCTAAGGCCCGTCGCTAGGGTAGCTAACTACCCCGGAGCTTCCGAGCGAGGCATCGAGTGGACACTCCGCGACGCCAAGCAGAATGGCTGCGAGGTAGCGGTGTTCCTGGGTAACGAGGTGCTCGGCGCGAGAGAGATGATCCCCACAACCGCCGCTGCGCTTCGCGAGACAGACCTTATCTACGCATACATCGAGTTCGGCAAGCAGTCGGGAGACGCGAAACTGCTGAAGGAGATGGTCGCGCCCGCCGAGCCATCCACACGCGTCGGCAAGGTTTTGCGCCTACACAGCGTTCTGCCCGCTGAGATGTTTGCCATGACTCCCGAGGCGGTCATCGAACGCTACGTTCGGGCGGCCCGGGAACGCGGGTGCAAGATGCTCTACTTCCGCATGATCAGCCTTGCGGGAGAAGACCCGGTGCGCTCCAACGCGGACTACCTGCGCCGCATCGTTTCGGGGTTGCGACGCGTGGGCATGGATGTCAAGCCCGCGCGCCCCATGGAACCGTTACCCGACTCGCCGATGCGGACCGCCGTGGCAATCGTGGCTCCGTTTCTGGCCGCGATAGCACTACTGGCGACCCTGCGTTGGCCGTTGTGGCTCGCTCTTGCCGCCCCGCTGCCGGGCATCGTAGCTGACCTCGTGGGGGTGGGGCCGGAGCATGCCGTGCACGCGCTGCTCGTTGCCTTGTTGTTCCCTACCGCCCTCACCCTGGTAGCCTACGAAGCCGCGGCACGTCTGAAACCCCTGGGCGCGGTCGCGGCGTTCTTCGCAGTGAGCCTGCTGGGCGTGTTCGCGGCTCTGTCCGTGGCCGGCATGCTATCCACGCTGCCCTACATGATGAAGGCTACGTCCTTCATGGGAGTGAAACTCGCACACGTCGTGCCGGTGCTGGCGGTCGGCGGCGTGCTGACGCTGCGAGCGTATCGCGATCAGACCTTCGGCTATCCTGTGCGCTGGTGGCAGTTGGGCCTCGTGCTTGTCGGGATGGTGTTGCTCGCTCTGCTCGTCGTCCGCACCGGCAACGAGGCGGCTTCGGTGAGTGGCGCGGAGATGGGGATGCGATCGCTGCTCGACCGCATCCTACCGATAAGGCCGCGCACCAAAGAGGTGTTCTTCGGTCACCCGCTGCTGGTGGCGGCGATGATTGCTCTCGCCTGCCAGCGTACTCGTTTCCTTCCGTTGCTTTTCGCTTGTGGGGCGGTGGGCCAGGCCAGTGTCCTGAACACGTTCTGCCACATCCACACACCGCTCTCGGTATCGCTGACGCGGGCACTCTGGGGCATCGGTCTGGGCGGTATACTCGGCATCGCGGCATACGTGGTAGCCGTTCCGGTGGGCCTCTGGATAGGGCGTGTATGGAACCTAAGCTGGTCATCGCGGGGTACTTCGGCTGCGGCAACCTAGGAGATGACGCCATCCTGGCGGGTTTCCTCGAAGGTATTGCCGGGCTTCCCGTCCGCCCCATGGCTTTGTCTGGTCACCCCGAGCGTACCCGCCGTACCTTCTCGATAGGCTCCGTCCACCGCATGAACCTCGCAGCCGTTCGCGAGTCGCTCTCCGGGGCCGAGGCGCTGGTGTTTGCCGGCGGCAGCATCTTCCAGGACGTCACGAGCATCCGGTCGGTGTACTACTACGCGAAGCTGGTGTCGCTGGGAAAGAGCCTGACGGGGCGCGTGATCCTGCTCGGCCAAGGCTTCGGCCCGGTGCGCACGTGGCTGGGGCGGCGATTCGTACGGGGCGCGCTGAGCCAGGTAGACGCAATCGCCGTGCGCGACGAAGAGTCTGGGCGCTTGGCAACTTCGCTCGGAGCCAAATGCGAGGTCCGGCTGACCGCGGACATGGCCTGGCTGGCCAAGCCGGAGGCAGGTGGAGACGGTTCCTTTGGCATCGGCGATCAGGGAGCGGTGGGGCTGGTGCCGCGCCTCTGGAGAAACACCCGCGAAGTCGCCGCTGCATTCGGCGGTCTCTCCCGTCACCTCTCCAACCAAGGCAAGCTGCCGCTGCTCATCCCCTTCGAAGAGTGTGACGAGAAGATGGCGTCGCAGATGACCGCGCTGGGACACCCCTCGCCAACCATCGTGAAGGGCATTCGCGCCCCCGGAGCGCTGATGGCGCGGATGGAACGGCTGCAAGGCGTCGTGACGATGCGGTATCACGGCGCGTTGTTCGCCGCGAGGGCAGGCATTGCGCCCTTACTGGTCAGCTACGATCCGAAGGTGGCCGCGCTAGCCGGCGTGCTCGGCCTTCCCAAGTCGGTGCCGGTCGAGGGCTTGACTGCCGACCGACTGATCGCAGCCTGGGATGAGCACGAGCGCAACCACGCGGCGCTGGAAACGAACCTGCTGCAGAAACGTCAGACACTGAGTGAGAAGGCCCTGGAGAACATCGCTCTGCTGAAGAGGTACGTGCCTAGCCTGAAGGGCGAAAACGTCCCGACGAAACTGCCTTGAGACCGTTTCTGCGCCTGCTTCCCATATCGCTCCTTCTCTCGGCTCCGATTGCTGCGAAGGCCGACCTTCGTACGTGGCTGGAGGAGCATCTGTTCGAGCCGATCAAGTTGTCCGGCTCGAAGCGCATCGGTTATCACCTGCACGAGGTCTCCGGCGACCGAGCGAGCTTCGACCAGCAGAACTACTTCGGCGACGGCGCCAAGTCGTTCACCGATCAGACGGACCTGTACGTGCGGGGGGAGAAGGTACTGGGATTCATCAACTTCGAGAGTCGGCTGACCAACAGCAAGTTCGGGAGCCCGCACGACCGGCGCTTGACCTTCGTGTACGAGTCGAAGCTGCTGGACGCCAAGTTGGGCGACATCACGGGCTCGCTGCACAACACGAACCCTCTTGCCGGCTTCAGCAAAACGATGCGCGGCGCGGTGGGCACGCTTAAGCTCGGAAAGGGCTACGAGCTGAAGCTGGTCCGATCGGACACGAAGGCCACCCCACGCACCATCACCTTTCCGGGTGCGAACAGCCGCGGACCATACTATCTGCCCGGTGGGAACATCGTGGACGGAACGCTACGCGTGCGCGTGGACGACGTGGACAAGGTCCTCGGCGTGGATTACACGGTGGACTATCAGACCGGCACGCTTACCTTCTCGTACATCGTGCTGCCAACCTCCACGGTTCAAGCGACCTACGAATCCTACGGTTTCAATGATCGAAGCGGTTCGGTGATGGGCGCCTCGATGCTGCTACCGATTCTCAGCTCGCTGAACGTGGAGCTGACTGCCGTGGAGCAGAAGACCAGGGCGGGTTCCGGCCTTGCGACCCGCACGGAACGCTTCTACGGCTACGGAGATCCTTCGACACCCTACGACCTTCAGTACGAGCCGCTGATAGACGGGGCGCACCCGTTCTTCCTGACCGTGGATAGCGTCCCTCAGCGGGTCGGCATTGACTACTACTTCGATCAGTTCCTGCCGTTCCGCTTCTACTTCACGCGATTCATTCCGAGCACTAGTTTGGTAGAAGCAGTGTACACGCCCAAGCCTACCAGCTCGGCAGTGACGGATGGTGACAAGAGCATCTATGGCGCCGCAGCGCGTTGGACCCCGTTCCATGGCGCATCCGTGCAGTACAACGTTGCGTCCAGCAAGGTGCGATCAGCTGGCGGTGGATCGCTCGAAGGACTGGCTCAGACCGGCCAGTTCAGCTACAAGGTAGGTAGTCTCGGATTCAAGGCTTCCTTCACGGACATCCCCGCCACCTACTCCGCCATCGCCAGCACAGGCTTTCGCAGGAACGAACGTGGTAGTCAATACGACCTGTCGTACGACTTCGGCAAGGGCCTCAGCGCCAGCGCGGGATACACCACCTCGCGAATCTCTTCGCCCACCTATAATGCGGATGGCACGGTGACGGACAGCCCTGCGAACAATCGGCTCGAGACGCTCAGCCTGAACTACGCACCCGTTAGCGGCCCTGCAGTGTCATTCAGTCACACGAAGACGACTTTCCGCTCTGCCACCGGCGAGACTACGAATGGTGCGGATACGCTTCGCGTCAGCCGCAACTTCGGAACACTTAGTACATCTTTGGAGTTGAGCCGTGTCCGCGCCTCGCGGCTCAGTTTGACGGGATCCGGGCAGGCGGACAACAGCACCGTGGACTCCGTGCGACTGACCACGGGGTGGGAGGCGGCAAGGTGGCTCTCGGTGGCTGCATCCGCAGCGCAGAACCGTGTGGCGGGCACGTCGGGTAACACCGATGGGAGGGACTATTCGCTCGACCTGAACGCACGCTTCGGCGAGAACCTAACAGCGCGACTCTCCTTCAACGACGCGTCTTCGGGCTACTACAACTACTCGGGCTATGGGTCTGGCTATGACTATGGCTATGGCACGGGAGGGTTCTCTGGTGGTGGAAGCGGGTACGGCACACCGACATCGGGGGTTCGACAGCGAGGGGTTTCGCTGAACGTTCACTACGTACCATGGAACGCCCTGTCTCTGGACGTGACGGCGAGCAAGCAAATGGCATCCGGCGACTATATGAGTAACAGCGACCTTCAGACGTTCAGCATCGGCGTCGGGTATACACCGACGCACTGGGTGCGTCTCACCGGAAGCCTAACCAACCAGACTGTGTCGTTCACTTCCGGCATCGGCAGTTCGAACTCCACCCTCTATGGACTTGGTTTGACTGCTGGACCGTATCGCAGGTGGACACTCACATTGGACTACCAGGGGATGTTGACCGGCTCGCGACTGGTGGATTCCGGGTTCGGAAGCTCCTCCTACGATCAGAACCTGAACTCCTACTACGCGCGATTGACGTATGACCTCGGTAAACGGCAGCGTGCCTTCTTCGACGCGCGGTCCGGTTCTACTTTCGGATACCTGGCGAGTCGCGAGCTGACGTGGGCCCTCGGATACGAGTATGACATCACCCGGTTCGCCTCGCTGGTTGCCAGCTACCGGGTGCGCGACCTGCGCAACCTAGACGATCTGAACTCGGCGTACAGTTACCACGCCCGCTCGTTGGACGTGGATCTGGTACTCAGATTCTAGGCCGCCTTCTGCACGATCGGAACTGCGGGCATGCCGGGCAGTACCACCACTGTGCTCTCCTGTAGCCGTATGGCGGTCGTTTGGAAGTGCGCGAGCCTGTCCGCGCATAGGCTCTTCCCGGCAATCGCTTGCACTCCGTCCGAGGGCGGATGGACTGAGAGGAGCTTCGTTCGCACGGGTTCTGGTGTTGCGACGAGGATCAACATCCCACACGCGCTGCGATCTCGTCGCACACATGTGCTGCGAAAGGTATGGCGCAGGTCCAGGCGGGCGACACGGCGTTCAGCACATGCATCGAGCGGTCGTCCCCCTCTAGGCAGAAGTCCATCACCAGCTTTCGGCTACGAATGTCCACTAACTGCGCGCGGATGCCGGGACGACCCCACGTGCGATACTGCGACGGGTGTACACCCTCGGCCAGCTTGGCAGCTCGACGCACCATGTGAGGTCGCCAATATTTGCGCACCTCTTGCCACGCCAATGCTCGAAAGTCGAATCCGGCACGTAGCATCAGCATCAGCATCGTTCGGGCACTCTCTACGCCGTCGCGGGCCCTAAGGCCACGCACCCACCCATACTGCTCGCGTCCGATGCATGGGATAGCAGTAGGCCCAATCTTCGCTCGCCCATCCACGGTAACGGTGAAGTGCACGCCGAGGAAGGGATTGCGCAGGTCAGGTACCGGGTAGATGTTCGTCCGGAACGAGCCGGGGGGCTCCGACGAATAGAGGTACAGACCCTTGAAGGGAGCGATGCGGTACTGGGTGCCGAAGCCGAAGCAGTGTGCGATCCTATCGGCATGCAAGCCCGCGCAGTTCACCACATACCCTGCCCCCACCATGCCAGCAGAGGTGCGCACCTCACGTAGGCGCGCCGAGAGAAATGCGGTCGAGGTCATCATTCGTACGCCGGTTTGCTCTGCTTCTTGCACTAGTGCGCGTGTTACCTCTTGGGGATCAGCGGTTGCCGTCGTGGGCGACCAAATCGCGCGCCGGTAGGTCTTCACGCGAGGTTCGATCCGCTTTGCATCTGCTTCGCTCACCATCTCGAGCGGTACGCTGTTCGCGTCTCCTCGGCGCGCAAGCTCGTCCAAAGCGTCAAGCTCGCGCTCATCGCGTGCTACTACGAGCTTTCCGCACTCGTTCAGCCGCAAACCCTTCTCCCGACAGAAGGCACGGAGCGCGACGTTGCCCTCCCTGGTGAAGCGAGCCTTGAGCGAGTCGGCAGTATAGTAGAACCCAGCGTGCAGCACGCCGCTATTCCTCCCGCTCGCGTGCAAGCCGAACTCGGGCTCCTTCTCGATGAGCACAACGGTGGCATCCGGCCACTCGTGCCGCAGCTGCCGTGATACCGTGAGTCCGACTACCCCGCCACCGATGACAAGGAAGTCGCAGTTCATGCTCTACGAGGTGCGCTCGACCACGTACTCGGCCAACATGCGCAGAGGGTCGGCCCGGCACCCGAGTGTCTCGAGCTTGCCGATTGCCTGGCGTGTTAGTTCCCTCGATCTCTCCATCGCGCCCTCCACGCCGTAGAGTGCCACATAGGTGGCTTTGTGGCGCGCTGCGTCGCTGCCGACCGGCTTTCCGATGGTGGCTTCATCGCCGATCACGTTCAGCACGTCATCCGCCGCCTGGAACGCCCGGCCGACCAACGAGCCGTAATCCGCGAGCTGGCACAGCGTATCCCCATCTGCGCCAGCGAGTATCCCCCCGCTGACTACAGAGGCGAGGATCAGCGCGCCGGTCTTTCTCTCATAGATGTACTCCACCGTCTCTGCGTCAGCCTCGTGCGTCTCGGCCTCCAGGTCTACTACCTGCCCACCCACCATCCCGGCGGTGCCGCTAGCCTCGGCGAGCAATGCTAACACCCGGCCCACCGCCTCATCGGGCGCACAAGCTCGGTTCTCCGCTATCAGTTGAAAGGCGAGTGCGAAGAGTGCATCTCCTGCTAGGATCGCCGTCGCTTCACCGAACGCCACGTGACACGTGGGCCGGCCCCGGCGAAGGTCGTCGTCATCCAGTGCGGGTAGATCGTCATGAATCAGCGAGAAGGCATGGATACACTCCAGCGCGCAAGCCGTCGAAAGCACTCGGTCCGCACTACCACCACACGCCTCGGCCGCCGCGATACAGAGCAGGGGGCGAATCCGCTTGCCCGGCGCCAGGGCGCTGTATCGCATTGCTCGGTGAAGCTGCTCCGGCCGGAGCGTCTCAGGTGGGAGAGCCCTATCCAGGCCCTCCTCCACTAGAACGATCCTAGGCGACGCGTACTCTTCGAATGTCATTGGTGGAGCCTTCGTTCGCAGGAGAGGGCGACGTTCTGCAGCAACATCGCCACTGTCATCGGGCCCACTCCGCCGGGGACCGGCGTGATGAACGACACCTTCTCCTTCACTTCCTCGAAAGCCACGTCGCCCACGTCCCGGTCCGATCCGGGCGGCCGACTGTAGCCCGCATCTATCACTGTCGCACCCTCTTTGAACCAGTCGGCGCGGAACATCTCGCTCTTACCGGTACCGCATACCACGATGTCTCCCTGGCGAGTCAGCTCCTGCACGTTAGTGCTGTACTTGTGGCAGATGGTGACGGTAGCATTCGCGGTTAGCATCATGAGGGCCATCGGTCTGCCCAGGATAAAGCTGCGGCCACAGATCACCGCGTGCTTGCCGTGCAGCGGCACCTCATAGTGCTCCAGCAATCGCATGATGCCTGCGGGTGTGGCACACCGGAACCCATCCGTCTTGCTGACCAACGCCCCGAGCGAGAAGGGGGTGATACCGTCCACGTCCTTGGCAGGGTCCAATACTGCCAACACAGGACGTTCACGGATGTGCTTCGGCAGAGGGTGCTGGACCAAGATACCGTGCACGTTGCGGTCCTGGTTCAGGAAGCGCACGGTGTCTTCCACCTGCTCCTGCGTGACGGCTTCTGGCATGTGATGGAGCACCGCGGTAATACCCACGTACTCGGCGCGCTTCTTCTTCATCTTGACATAGGTGATAGAAGCCGGGTCGTCGCCCACTAACACAATATCGAGACGGGGCTGCATACCTGCTGCTCGCAGGCGCTCGATGCGCAACTTGGCGGTCTCTAGCTCCTGCTTCGCCAAAGCCGCCCCATCCATCACGACTGCGCTCACTCGTTGTCCTCCGTTCGTAGAATGCGTCCCATCGGCGCTCCCGATTACGTCTTCGGTACCAGTGCTAGGATCGCTCGGGGTCTGTGAGGTACCGACTATCGAGGTCTTCGCCAGGCCGTCTGCAAGCGCGCCCAGCACGCCGTTCACGAACCGCCCCGAGTCCCTGGTACTGTACTTCTTCACGAGCTCCACCGCCTCGTTGATCGTGGCCGCGGTGGGGATTCCAGGACAGAACATCAGTTCATAGGCGGCCAGTCTCAGCACGTTGCGGTCCACGCATGCTTGTCTGTCCAGTGCCCACTCGTGTGACAACGCCTCGATTCGGCGGTCAATCTCGGCCTTGTGTAAGGAGACGCCGCGAACCAAGTCGTACGCAAACTGCTCGGCGTCCTCATCCAGCTCGACGTCGCCCAGGCAGTGCTGGACCGCATCCTCGGGCGTCTGCTTGCCGATCTCGATCTCGTATAGCGCGCGAAGCGCCACCTCGCGCGCGGTGCGCCTTCGCTTAGAGGCCACTGCCAGACACCGCCGCGCCCCGCATCAGCCGCTGCAGCGTCTCCGTGGACCATCGGCCCTCGCGGAACTCGTCACTGTCCACGATCTGGATCAGCAGATCACGATTCGTCTTGATACCGCCGATGACGAACTCGCACAGCGCTCGCCGTAGCCGGACGATCGCACGGGGACGGTCAGCATCCCAAACTATCACCTTCGCGATCATCGGATCGTAGTAGGGAGGTATGACGGCCCCGGAGTGCCCGAAGGTGTCCACGCGGACCCCGAGACCTCCGGGCACCACCCACTCGGTGACGGTGCCACAGCTCGGGCTGAAGTCCCTGTCAGGGTCCTGGGCGGTCAGGCGAGCCTCGATCACGTGCCCTTTGCGCTGCACTTCACTCTGCACAAAGCCGAGCGGTTCGCCTGCCGCTGCTAATATCTGCTTGCGCACAATGTCTCTGCCTACCAGCTCCTCGGTGACCGGGTGCTCCACTTGCAGGCGCGTGTTCATCTCGATGAAGTAGTGGTTGTGGTCTCGATCTACCAGGAACTCGACGGTGCCTGCGCCGACATAGTCCACGGCCTTCGCGAGCCGCACTGCATCCTCTCCCATACGAATGCGCACTTCGTCGTCAATGGCGGGGCACGGTGCCTCCTCGATCAGCTTCTGATGCCTGAGGTTCTGCACCGAGCAATCACGCTCGAACAGATGCACCACGTTTCCGTGGCGGTCACCCATGATCTGCACTTCGACATGGCGCGGCTCGACCAGACATCGCTCCAGATACACGTCGCCGTTGCCGAATGCCGCGGCCGCCTCGCTCTGCGCGTTGCTCAACGCCGTCACCAGTTCGTCCAGCGATTCGACCCGCCGAATGCCGCGCCCACCTCCGCCTGCAGCAGCCTTGACCAGCAGTGGGAAGCCGATTCGCTGCGCCTCTTGCAGCGCGTGGGCTTCGTCTGCCACGGGGTCCAACGTGCCCGGCGGGATTGGGACGCCCTGCTCTGCAGCGATCTTGCGCGCCATCACTTTTTCACCCATCCGCTCGAGCGTGTCCGGGCTCGGCCCAATGAAGGTAATGCCCAACGCCGCACAGCCCTCGGCGAAGGTGGCGTTCTCGGCGAAGTAGCCGTAGCCGGGGTGGATAGCGTCCGCGCCGGTGATCTGCGCGGCCATCAGTACGTTAGAGTCCACCAGATAGCTCTCGCCGTTCGGTCCCGAGCCCACGCACACACTCTCGTCTGCCAAGCGAACGTGTAGCGCATCGCGGTCCGCTTCGGAATATACAGCGACCGTGCTGATACCCAGTTCACGACACGCACGGATGATTCGGACGGCGATCTCTCCCCGGTTGGCGATCAGGACCTTTTTGAACATGCGCCGGTAAACTCCCCTTAAGCGGCTACCCGCTGACTCCCTTTTTGGGTATACCCTGCTCCGCCCTCGGGTCCTTCTGTAGCCGGCATGGTCGGGGGCGCTAGGCGCCCACGCAGTCGCATCGGACCCGGCGCCGGGATTGTGCGAGTAGCCAGTAGACCGGCCTTAGGAACACACGAACCGTCTTGAGGCGCAGCAACGGAGCCAGGCAGGACCAGCCACGCAAGCGCGCCACGACGTGGGGCAAGGCGTCTATGCCGGTAGCGGTCGTCCCGTCGGGCAATGCGACCACCATCGCACGCAGGCACTGCTCCACAGCGATTTCCGGAAATCGCGCTCGTGTCACTTCATCCTCGCACGCGAGCGTCTCGAGCATTCCCAGCCTCGCACGCCTCAATGCCCACTGCGCCCACCGAGTGCACCTCGGGCAGCCCCCATCGTAAATCAGCGTTACTCGCTCCACGACTCGATCCTACGCGCAGTAGTCCCGCCCAGTGGCGGCCCAGACCTAGAGCAGGTGCAGTGCGCCGCTTGCGGAACCGGATCGGCAAGACGCTAGAAAGGAGCAGCCATGATCGCACCCACACCCCCGATGGGCTGGAACAGTTGGAACACCTTCGGCGGAGACATCAGCGAGGAGCTGGTAAAGGAGACCGTGCAGGCGATCATCGAGCATGGATTCGCCGAAGCCGGGTACCGATACGTCAATCTGGACGACCTGTGGCAGGCGCCGGAACGCGGCCCAGACGACCGGCTGGTGCCCGACCCGCACAAGTTTCCGAACGGGATCAAGGCGCTGGCAGACTATGTGCACTCCAAAGGCCTGAAGTTCGGCATCTACTCTTGTGTCGGTACCCACACCTGCGCGCGAGTGCCTGGCAGCTTTGCTCACGAGGAGATGGACGCGCAAACCTTCGCCGATTGGGGCGTGGACTTCCTGAAGCACGATTACTGCTATCTCCCCGAAGGCGTCTCTGGCCCGATGCTGTACCGCCGCATGGGCCAGGCGCTGCGTGCGACCGGGCGGCCAATCCTGTTCAGCATCTGCAACTGGGGTCGCGAGGAGCCCTGGACGTGGGCGGCGAGCACCGGCGCACAGATGTGGCGAACTGGACCCGACATCGTAGACACCTGGGAGAGCATCTGCGACATGGGGTTCCGCCAAGCCGGGCTGGAGGCGTACGCCGGGCCCGACCACTGGAACGACCCGGACATGATGGTGGTCGGAATGTACGGCAAGGGCAATGCCGCCGTCGGTCAGGTGCCTACAGACACGGAGTACCGAACCCACTTTTCGCTGTGGTGCCTTATGGCTGCACCGCTGCTGATGGGCTGCGACGTGCGTAATCTGAACCCCGCCGCCCGTGAAATCCTGCTGAACCGAGAGGTGATAGCCGTGGACCAGGACCCTCTCGGTCGGCAGGGATATCGGGTCGGCAACAGCTGGCTGGTGGGAGAAGTGTGGGCGAAGCCGCTGGCAGACGGTTCGGTGGCGGTTGGGCTGTTCAACCGGCACGATACGGAACGACAGCTGGTAGGTGTTGCCTGGGAGAGCCTGGGGATTCACGACCGTCGTCCGTGTGTTGTCCGGGACCTGTGGGCACAGCAGTACGTGGGCGAGTTCCGCGGCAGCTACTCGCAGTACGTCGAGCCGCACGGGTGTGGACTGGTCCGCTTGCATCCAGCCTAAAAGCCACGACGCCCCATCCGAGGGCGGACGGGGTGAGGACGACTTGATCATGTACCGCTGCAGATGGGTGCCATGGGCAACATGACGCCTTTGGGTCGAGGCCCTTTGCGCGAGCTGCCCAGCCCCGTGGCGCCTGTAACCGTCTGACCGAATGGCACATCAAAGCGTAGAGGCACATACCAGGGGTCAGCCGCCCCCCGCGTTAACAAAGGAGGATTCGATGAGAAGTTGGTTCCTTATCGCCACCACGCTGGCGGCCCACGCCGCCGTCCTCGCCGACGACCCGAAGAACCTCGCCTTCGACACCAAGCTCGACCGGATCGTCGTGTTCAAGGAGGGCTTCGGCTTCTACATCCGTCAGGGGCAGGCGCTGCTAGAAAACGGCTGGGCGACCACGAGCCTCGCCCCGGCAGCCGTGAACGGCACGTTCTGGGTATTCCCCACGGCCAAAGCGGACCGGATCGAACAACTCGTCGCAACACGCGACAACACCATCCCCTTCAAGAAGCCGGAAGACATCCGGCCCGCGCTGGAAGACAAGATCGGTCTCCGACTGAGTGTCACGGCGAATGACAAGGAGAACATCGGAAAGCTCTCCGGCCTGCTGCCGAACATGCTCCTGTTGGAGGAGAACAAGCAGTTCACCGCCGTGTCCTACGACACCGTGCAGTCCATCAAGCTGGTCGGTTACCCCCTCCGTATCAAGCTGAAGACTCCCAATCCGACCAAACCTGCGGGCTTCGTGTTCGGGTACGTGCAAGACGGCGTGAGGTGGGAGCCCGGCTACCTGTTGCAGGTGGGTAACGGTGGCAAGGCGACACTCACGATGCGCGCTACCCTGCTCGGCATTCCGGAGAAGGTGGAGAACGTCACGGTGCAGTTCGTGGTGGGCGCCCCGATGATCAGCGAGCGGGGCCGCATCGAAACCCTGCTTCGCGCCCTCGCGGCTGTCACCGGCCGAACGATGGAACTCGATGCCGGCATGATGAACCAAGTTCGCGATGAGATGGCCAGGCGCAGCCCGGGTGGAGGGGGAGGACGGTTTGCGCCGGCCGAGGACTACGAAGGCGCCCCCATCCAACTCGGGGGCGAGGAGTCCGGAGAGCTGTTCTACTACACCGCAGAGGGCATCAGCATGGGCTCGAGCGACGTGGCCTCCATCACCATCTTCGAGCACACCGTCAGCGTCGAGCCGCGCTTCGAGTGGCAGGCGGACACCGATACTCTCACCTACATCCTGCAAGTCAAGAACGAGACCGGATTGCCCCTCACCACGGGACCCGCTTTCGTGCTCGGTGAGCAGAAGCCGCTCGGTCAGGGCCTGATTCGCTACACGCCGAACGGCGCGACTTCCGAGGTTCGGCTGGCGAGCGGGGTGGGCATACGCACTGCCGTAAGGGAGGTAGAGGCCTCGCGCGGAGAGCCGTTCGTGGTGAACGGACGGCGGCGCGTCACCGTGCAGATGAAGGGTTCCCTGGAACTGGAGAACTTCCGCTCCGAAGCGGCCAAGGTGAAGATCCTACGCACCGTCAAGGGCAAGATGCTGAGCGTAGGGGACGGCGGCACGGTGAAGACTACCTCGCTCGTTCGTGACGGCTCCGAGCCCACGAACACGCTGGAGTGGTGGGTGGACCTGAAGCCTGGCGAGAAGCGCGCCGTAACCTACACCTACGAGGTGACGATTCTGACGGACCAGAGCTGAGGCTAGCGAAGACAACGCGCAGCGGCGAGGAGCACGTCCAGCAGGTGCGGGCCGTGGAAGGAGACGGTGGCCTCGTACCCACCTTGGGCGTACTCCTCGGGCGTCAGCACGTATCCCACCCACTCGCTGGCGAAGGAGGCGACGAAGTCGGCCCGTGCTGCCCGCCGAAGCTCCGCGCCCGCCTTGGTGGTGGGCTCGCCGGGCACGAACAGAACGCGCCAGCCGCCGACTTGCAACAAGCGCATGGGCGCCGCGGGTGGAGCAAAGCCCTGCACTACCTGGCCGAGTAACCCTTTGGGGATGCCCTGGGCGGCCATCTCCCGAACAAGCTCGGGATGCGGCTGCGCAGCGGGCAGTGAGGCCACGGTGTAGCGGACGAGCATGTGCTCCGGAGAGGGCCCAGGAGAGGTGCCATGGGCAACCTGTCGCCCGTGCCCATCCGCTTCCATCGGGCCGCGACTCACGGGCGACAGGTTGCCCATGGCACCTGCGATCACTCTCAGCAGGGAGCGGGCGTAGAGAGCCACCCGTTCGTCGTCATCCGTGCCTCTATCGGCGACCGGAGAACGGTCGCCCAGTGCGCCGTTCAGGAACAGGAGGGGCGTTCCGGGGTTGCGCCTTTCCCAGCAACGGGCCAACTCTCCCGGCCACTCGGCGGATATCTGCAGCATCTTGTCGCCGAAGATCGTGGGGTGAGCCGCATAGTTGACCAGAAGGACCAGGGGAGTTCCGTCCCCTCGCCGGAACTCGGCGACGTGCAAAACGTCCGGCTCGGGATGTGGCGCAGCTTGACGGCGGAGTTTCTGCGGCATGCGACCGACGATTGGCCCGCGGCAGTTCGGCAGTGCGGTCTCTGCTGGTCGCCTGCCCCGGCTGAGGTCCGCTGCGGCAGAGCCGGTCCAGAGCGTCACGGGCTCGAGGCAAGTCTCCGCCTGTCGGATGGCTGCAGCGATGCGCTCGGCGGTCCAGTCCAGTGCCTTCGCGTCGAAGGTGGCGATGCCGGGCACCGGAAACCTCATTCGGCGGTTGAGGCGCTGGCTGTCCGGCGCGCAGTGGGTGTGAGTGGCGCATAGGACGAGGTCCTGCTCCGACCAGCTGGGGAGACGCGCCGCAACCGCTTCTGACAGGGATGCGGGGACGGTGAGCAGGTCGCACGACACGATGGCGAAGCGCTGCCCGCCCGAGGAGAGCACCAAAGCGGTCGCGCCGACCTCGTCGCGCACGCCGATGGCCTTCTTGTTGCCTCGGGCCGTGTAGCCGCCCAACGGAACCTTCTCCGCACTCGGATCCGGTGTGAGACCGACCCGGGCGACTCCGGCCGCCAGGTCGGCGCTGACGATTGCAGCGGTGAGCCATAGCAAGACGATGACGACAGCTCGGGGCATGGCCTATTTTGGCCCACCAATCCCCGTACGAGGAACCCGAGTTGCCGACGGTGATCGGGCTCTGAGGCAGGAGCGGGGAGCGGGGAAGCGGAAAAGGACGGCACTATGGTGTTCGCGGTAGTCCTTTTCGCATTGTCGCTCAGCCCCGACGCGGTGATCGGAGCAAGAACGCCCGCTCTTTCGCCCGACGGGAAGACCGTCGCCTTCTCCTACCTCGGCGACATCTGGACAGCGCCGACTTCGGGCGGACGTGCCACGCGCGTCACCGTGCACGTGCGTCACGAGATGCGCCCCCAGTTCTCTCCCGATGGAAAGCAAATTGCCTTCTCCAGCAACCGAGAAGGCGGTTACGATGTGTATGTGATGGATGCGGCGGGGGGGAGGCCGAAACGCCTAACCTACCACTCGGCATCGGACATGGTGACCGACTGGACCCCGGATGGCAAGAAGGTGCTCTTCCTATCTAACCGCGAGGCCCGGCGCACCGCCGTGTATGCCGTGGACGTCGAGACCGGCGCCACCACTCGCTTGACGGACGAGGACTATCAGTACTGCTATGCCGCAAGCGCGTCGCCGGACGGCAGGCGTGTTGCCATCACGCGCGGCGCTGCAGCATGGTATCGCAAACGCTATAAGGGCGGAGGGCAGTTCGATATCTACACCTACTCGCCCAACGCCCGCGAGTACGTACGATTGACCGACTGGGAGGGGCAGGACCACTGGCCGATGTGGACGCCGGACGGTCGGAACGTCGTCTTCGTGAGCGAGCGGTCCGGAACGTTCAACCTCTGGCGCATGTCCTCTGACGGAAGCAACCCGAGACAGCTGACGACGTTTGCCGAGGGCATGGTACGCTTCCCCTCTATCGCGCGTAAGTCGGGGGACATCGTCTTCGAGTACGGTCCGGACCTGTACCACCTCCCACCCGGTGGGAAGCCGAAGCGGATCGCTCTCCAAGCCTCGACCGACGATCCATTCAACCTGACCGAGCGCCGAACCCTCACATCGGGTGCGTCCGACCTGGCAGTGTCACCCGACGGCAAGCGGTTGGCCTTCGCGCTGTATGGAGACATCTACACCGTGTCGGCGGATGGCGGTGTGGCGAAGCGACTGACCCGTGGCCCCGAGGTGGACTCCGACCCCGCATACAGCCCGGACGGCAAGCAGATAGCATTCCTCAGCGAGCGCAACGGCACCCCACAGGTATGCATCATGGACACCGACGGCAGCAACCTACGAGAGCTGAGCACAGGTGGCGGGCCAAAGGAGGACGTAGGCTTCTCGCCAGACGGCAAGCAGGTGTACTTCGTCGAGGGGCCGAACGGCGTGGCGCTCTGGAGAGTGTCTACCGAGGGCGGACCCGCCGAGAAGGTTCGTGCCGGCCCATCGCTGGATAGCTGGGCCGTGTCGCCAGACGGTAAGTGGCTACTCGTCTCGCGTAGTGAGATTCGGGAGTCGTGGGACGTAGAGCTAATGCCCACCGATCTTTCCGCTCAGCCCATCAACATCACGCGCAGGCCCGGTTACAACAGCTACGTCCGCTGGATAGGGGACGGACGCCAAATCGCCTACGTGTATCGTGACAATTGGCGACGCGGACTGGACCCTGCCATCCACGTGTTATCCCTCGAGCGCCAGCCGGACAAGCTAGAAGACGAACCCTCCGAGGAACTCGAGAAGGACAAGGAGAAAGACAAGCCGATCGCGGTGGACTGGGAAGACATCCACACACGTGCTCGTCAGATAGCCTCCTATGCCGGTCAGCAACACGAGTTCGCGGTAATGCCCGACGGAAAGACCGTCGTGTTCGTAGCAGCGCCGGACGGCACGCGCCGCTTTTACTCGGTGGGAGTGGGTGGAGAGAACCTGAAGCCTCTGGCCACCGCTACCAGCGTGAGTGGTAGTCTAATCCCCGACAAGTCGGGCAAGAAGGTGTACTACATCGGCAGCGGTGGCAGTATCCAGACGGTCTCGCTGGACGGTTCGACGGGCCGCGTTAGCTTCACTGCAGAGATTACGATAAATAGGCAGGAGGAATCGAAGGCGCTGTTTCATCAGGGCTATTGGATCCTGAAGCACTACTTCTACGACCCGGGCATGCACGGAGTGGATTGGGATGCCGTGAGAGCGGTGTACGAGCCCTTCATGGAACGAACCTATCACTCGCAGGACATGACCTACTTCTTCACGCTGATGCTGGGTGAACTGGGGGCGAGCCACCTCGGTTTCAGCATCCCCGAGGACTCGCCACGTGCCACTGGCAACCTCGGTGTGTTGCTCGACGAAGCGTACACGGGACCCGGCGCACGAGTAGTGGAAGTGGTGAAGCGAACACCTGCCGCCAAGCCGGAAAGCCTCCTGTCACCGGGTGACACGATCCTGGAAGTGGACGGTAAGCCGGTGCGGCATAACGAGTCCTTGCACGAGCTGCTAGACGACACCGTCGGCAAAGTAGTGCGGCTCAAGGTCTCCAGTGGCAGCGAAACGCGAGACGTGCGCATTCGGCCGATCAGTAGCTCGGCCCTCTCGAACGCACGCTACGAGAACATGGTGGACACCTGTCGCCAGACGGTGCTAGAACAGTCCGGCGGCAAGCTGTACTACATGCACATCCAGAGCATGAACATCCCATCCCTGGAGCGGTTCGAGCGGGAGCTGTGGCGTGATGCCGCACCCTACGAAGGACTGATCCTGGATGTTAGGGGCAACGGCGGCGGGCATATTGCGACTTTCCTGTTAGAAGCGTTGGAGCGGCGAGCATACGCCTACCGGCAGAACCGCGGTGAGGAGCGTTTGGAGGTCTCACCCTCGCGTGTATGGCGGAAGCCCACCGTGCTGCTGATTGACGAAGGCAGCGCGAGCAACTCGGAGATTTTCGCCTCGGGGTTCCGTGACTTCGGACTCGGCAAGATCGTGGGCACCCCGACTGCCGCGGGGGTGATCGGCACCAGCGATCGTACGCTGTTCGACGGGCGGACGACGATTCGCGTGCCCTTCGTGTGGGTGCGCAGGCTGGACGGAACGACGATGGAGAACACCGCGGTACAACCAGACGTCCTGGTACCTATCGGGGTGAGAGACATCCTGAACCGTAAGGACATACAGCTCGAGCGCGCCGTGAAGGAGTGTATGGAGGAGCTGCGCAAACGGAAGTCTGGGAGCTAATCTAGTACAACGTGCGAGGCTCGCCCTCGTCTTCATTGCGGAATGAACCGCCGGGAAAATACCACTCGGTCCAACCGCTATGATCACAAACTACAAGGGCAAGCTGGCACGCCTCTCGTGGAACTCCGGGGAACAGGAGATGTTCGGTGCGATTCTGGATCACACCGAGGTGTTCATCTTCGAGTGCCGGTGGGGTGAGTGGTACGCCCTGGACCACACCAACCCGCCACCCGACCTCACACTAGAGGTCAGCTCGGGCGAGACGGTGGCAGTAGTGCACACGGACCTGTTGGGACGACGGGGCGCGCTCCTGCTACTCGCTGCCCCCGCACAGGTGCGGTTAGAGCGGCTGGACGACCAGGCCTGGCGTCAGTGCGACCTCCCCTGTAAGCTCTCGACGATGACGATGACTCCCATCGTCTCCGATGGCCGGTGCGTGAAGCTATCACCGGACGGGCTGCTGCAGTTCGGTGCCGAGTCGCTCGAGCCGAAGACGCAGGTGCTTGCCGAGATCCCGCTCAGCCGCGCGGAGCATCTGATACTGCCCGGCCGCGTGGACGCCGTCAAGGCGGTGGGTCAGCTCAACCACAAGATGCTCGTCCGCTTCGGCGACTTGGACCGCCTCACGGTGGGCCGCCTCCGCTCCCTGACCCTCAGCCTGGTCTAGCTGCAACAGGACGATACTCCACCACAGCGTAGCGTCGGGTGCATCGTCGTCTACCTACGTGCCGCACAAAACCCTCGATGGCAAGGCGCACCGGGTGTTCCGGGCCTCGAACCCGAGAGCCGTGCTGGTGGGTTCCGAAGGCTCTATAGCGATGCCTGACCGCCGCGACGCGGTATCGTTGCTTCGTGCGAGAACCTTCCGGGTACTGGGTAGGGAGAGCCGGGCTGGATGCCCTGTGGCTCGTGGTTCCGGCCCTCCTAGGGGTCTTGTTGCTGCTGGGGTGGCGTGAGGCCTTGGGCCTGAGCCTGGGCTGGGGCGTTGCGGCGGGTTCCCTGTTGCTCAGCGCAAGCTTGCTTCCCCGGTGGATACGGACGGACTCGCGCCTTGTGGATGGGCACGCCCGCCTGCTCGGTCTCGGCGCCGTCAAGTTCCCCGTGTTCGGTCTCGCTGCGTTCGGCGCGGCTTCGCTCGGGCTCGTTCCGGCGGCCTGTTTCGTACTCGGCGCGGTTTCGGTATACTTGGCGATGGCCGCAGGGGCCCTACGGTCCCTGCGTTCGCGCGAGTAGGTGAGGAAGGGCATTGCAGATAGCGTTCGTAGCTGCCGGAGCGGGGACGGGACCTGCCTATTGGGCGCTCCCGTTGTGGGGCCTGATCATCATTGGGCTCTTCCTTGCGGTCTTCGGCACGGCCATCCAGAGAGGCCGGACCGAAAGGGTACCGCGGGGTCTCTTGTTCCGGTTGGCCGAGCACATCTACGTTTTCATCGAGAACATGTGTGTGAACGTCATCGGCCCTCGGGGGCGCAAGTACGTTCCGTTCGTGGGCACGATGTTCATCTTCATCTTGTGCTCGAACCTGTGGGGGCTTCTCGGGCTTCCGACGCCGACGGCCAGCCTCGCGATCAACCTCGGCCTGTCCATCACGGTCTTCGTGTACGTGCAGTACGAGGGCATTCGCAACAACGGCATCCTCGGCTACATCAAGCACTTCTGGGGGCCGATGGCGCTGATCGGACCGCTGATGCTCTTCGTAGAAGTAGTCAGCGAGTTCGCGAAGATCATCTCGCTCTCTCTGCGACTCTACGGCAACGTGCACGGCGAACACGAGGTGAGCCACGTCTTCGGCAACCTGGTATCCGTCGGCGGCTTCCCGTTGCCTCTTCAGGCGCCCATCTTGCTGCTGGCCATCTTCACTTCGCTCATTCAGGCATTGGTATTCGCCATGCTGACAACGATTTATCTCGCGCTTATGAGCCCGCACGAACATGAGGAAGAACACGCGCACGCCGCGACGGCGGCGGCGCACTAAGGAGGTCACCGAAAGGTGCTAGCACTATACGGAATCGCACTCGCCGTCGGCCTAGCGTTGGGACTCGCCGTCCTGGGCGGCGCACTCGGCCAGGGCCACATCGGTAACGGAGCATTGAACGGTATGTCGCGACAGCCAGAACTGCAGGGCAAGATTCAGACTTCGATGATCATCGCCCTCGCGTTCGTCGAGTCCTTGATCCTGTTCACGTTGCTCATCGCGTTCCTTCTGCTGGGCAAGCTGCCCGCGCCGAAGGACGTCATCGACGCTGAAAAGGCTACCGCACACTACTCCGCGCCCCTCGCTGCGGATGCACCCAGCTTCCCGCTAGCCGGCTAAGCGCCGCATAGCGACACAAGGAGAGGTACTGATGGAGTGGTGGGATAGGCTCGGCGAGCTGAGCCACGGCAACCTGCTCGGCGATTTGGGCATTGATCTGCGCACGATCATCTCACAGTTGATTGCCGTGCTGATTATGCTCTTCTTGGTCAGCCGCATCTTCTTCCGACCGTTGCGCCAAGCGCTGGACGACCGAACGCGCTATCTGGAAGATACCTATTCGGATGCGGAAAACCTGAAGAGCGAGATGCAACGACTACGGGACGACTACGAACAAAAGTTGGCGGCAGCCGAGGCCGAGTCCCGCGAGCGCATCCACGCCGCCGTTTCGGAAGCGCAGGCTCTGAAAGATCGCATCATCGCCGAAGCGCGCGCCACGGCCAAGGAGATCGAAGAACGCACCCACGCGGAGATGGCCCAAGAGAGGCAGAAGATGATGCTGGAGCTGCGCGCACACGTCGTGGACCTCGCCCTGCGCGCCGCCGAGAAGGTGACGCGCGAGACCATGTCCGACGAGCGCCATCGCAAGCTCGTAAGCGCGTTCGTCGAGGAATCGGGGGCCGCATAGCCGATGAGCCGGCGGGTTGCGAAGCGATACGCTCGGGCACTCTTCCACGCCGCTCGAGACAAGGGCATGTTGGCGGCTGTGGCAGATGACCTCGGGGTGTTGGCAAACCTGTTTGCCACGGATGAGGCATTTCGCAACCTTCTCCTCTCCCCTGTAGGAGACGTCGTAAGCAAAGGGGCGAGCATGGAGAAACTGTCGGGTCGGGTCTCGGACCTGACCCGCGACCTCCTCTCGCTGCTCATCCACAAGCGCCGTGAGGATGCCCTTCCGGAGATCCAAGAGGAGTTCGAACTGCTTCGCAAGGAGTTCGAGGGGGTGGCAGACGCCGAGGTGATCACCGCCACCGAGCTGTCCGAGGATGAGCAACGGCGGGTCATCGGTTACCTCGAGCGCAAAACGGGAATGAGGATTCAGGCCACATTCTCCGTTGACCCAGAGATCATCGGCGGTGTGAAAGTCGTCTTGCGGGATACGCTGATGGACGGCTCCATCCGGGGCAACCTGGACGGCCTGCGAGAGCGCCTTTATCGCGACGTCTTGATACAGGCCTAGGGCCCGTTGCCCGGTCCGAAATGGTGTGGGCCGGGATGCAGTGAACCGACGACTGCAGCCACCGGGATCGCTGCCAAGATGGGAAGGAAGAGGGCAAGCGCGTAGTCTCGAGCCCTCGGCGGCTCCGCTCGCTCTCCAGGGCCGAGGCAGTACGCGGGCAGATACACCATCAGCCCGTACACCAAGATCCAAAAGGGGGCCGAGGCCAGATTCTGGATGCCAAAGGACATCGCTTCTGCTAGCATCCCCGTGAGACCGAAAGTTATCAGGACCATGTTCGGAGTGAACGCCCGCCGCCCCAACATCCAAGCCCAAGCAGCGAACATCGGCACGAACACGACCACGCTGTGGCCGAGAACCACGTCGAGGTAGTTGGTGGATGCCGTGATGAATGCCGCTCCGACGGATACGCCGAAGAGCGGCGCGAGGTTGGTCATACCGGTAGTGACGGCCTCTTCGAGCAAAGCCAGCAGCGTGGCAAATAGGGTGAACTTTAGGCCGCGGGACATGCGCATACGAGAGATGACGGCCCGAACGCGATCTCGGCCGAGTCGGCTGACCAGCCCGAACCCCAGTATCCACAGAAGGTAGAGCCCAGAGACCATCAGCATCGTGGCACGCGAAACCGCGTCTCCCCACAACACGACGGTCACGAGCGCCACCTGGAACGCGGCGAGAACCGCCAACACGGCAATGACTGTGCCCGTCGTAGCCTTCATGTCGGACAATACGGACGAGGTGGCCAAGAGGTTGAGCCGGGCACTGCCGGCAGGTCACACCTGTTCTCTGTCGAACAGTATCTTGGAGGAAAGTCGAAGATGGAAGACCTTGACGCAACGACGCGCGAGAACATCCGGGCCGCTCGAGACATGAGCCACCGTCCCTTCGAGCAGCGCATGACCAAGGTGGAGACCTTGGGCGAGCTGATCGAGATGCAGGCCACTCGCCTGACCGACAAGCCCTGGCTTACGTACTACCAAGATGGCGAGGCGGGCAGCTACACCTACGGCGAGTTCTATCGAGACGTATGTCACACCGCGGGCTTCTTGCGATACGATCTGGGTCTCGGTGTCGGCGACCGCATCGCACTGCTTTCGTACAATCACCCGCTGACGGTGCAGGTGTACTTCGCTGCGTGGCTGGCTGGCGTGTGCGTGGTGCCCATCAACGCCTCGGAGGACGACGAGCGCATCCAGTACATCCAAGCGAACGCGGAGGCACGTGCCATCTTCGTAATGCCGGACTACATCGACCGGTACGCCGCCCTAAGAAGCGGCGAGAATTCCATAGAACACTTCGTGCAGATGATGGGTGAGCCTCGAGCCGACTACGTCCAGATGGGCGAGGCGATAGCCCCTCACCCGGTGCCGTTTGCGCGACCCGACTACGGCCCTGAGACCGAGAGCTTGGTAGTGTATACGAGCGGCACGACAGGACCGCCAAAGGGAGTCGTACTGGAGCAGTACAACCACTTAGCCGATGCACACTCGATAGCAGAGTGGCACCGGATGAGCGAAGGCGAGCGCATGATGTGCGTGCTGCCGATCCATCACGTCAACGGCATCATTGTCACGCTTTGCACGCCGTTATACTATGGCGGCTCGGTGCTGCTGCATCGGCGGTTCAGTGCCACCTCTTTCTGGAAGACCTTGTCGCAGTATCGCGTCGGGGTAGTCAGCGTCGTGCCGACGGTGTTAGCGTTCTTGTGCGAGAAGAACGAAGACATCTCGGCATACGACTTTGGCGCGTTTCGTCACTTCATATGCGGCGCGGGACCGCTCACGGTGGAACTGGGCAAGCGCTTCGAGGAGCAGTTCGATAAGGTGATCCAACACGGGTACGGGTTGAGCGAGACCACATGCTACGACTGCTTCTTACCACTGGGTCAACCGAAGGATGTTCACAACCACTGGATGCGTGACTACGGTTTCCCGAGTATAGGTTGCCCGATCTCCTGCAACGAGATGGCGATACACGATCCGGATGGGCGCCCTCTACCAGAGAAGGAACGGGGCGAGATCGTTATCCGTGGACACTGCGTGATGAAGGGGTACTTCAAGCGCCCGGATGCGAACCGTGATACCTTCAAGCATCAGTGGTTTCGCAGCGGTGACGAAGGTTTCTGGGTGCGCGGAGAAGACGGCCTGGACTACTACTTCATCACCGGCCGTCTGAAAGAGCTAATCATACGTGGCGGCGTCAACTACAGCCCGCTCGAGATCGACGAGGTGATCAACTCGATCGAAGGGGTAAAGGCGGGCATGGCGGTGGGATTCGAGAATGACATGTACGGCGAGGAGATCGGTGCGTACGTGGTTTTGGAAGAGGGTGCTACACTGACCGAGGACGACATCTTGCGAGCATGCGCCGCAGCTCTGCCATTCAACAAGAGGCCGAAAGTAGTAGTGTTCGGAGAGGAGTTCCCGGTCACATCGACAGGGAAATATCAGCGAAACAAGCTTAAGCCGCTGTTCGCCCAGTGGCGAGGAACGCAGTTCCGGGAGTGACTTCTCGGGGGTATACGATGAGTACCGATGCTAGCCTCCCAGTCGAGGACATGCTCGATTCGTGGCGAGTGAACAACGCTATCTGCCTGGAGCTGCTGGACCTTTGCCCGGACGAGACGTTGGACTTGAAGCCGAGAAAGGGCAAGACCGTACGCTCGCACTTCGTCCACATCATCGGGTGCCGCCGTGCTTGGCTCGAGAGGCGTAGCTCACGGCGGTCGGACACGATTCCCAAGTTGGATTTCAAGACGGCGTCACGGGAAGAGATTCGCGACGGCCTCGTTCGCTCGTCAGAACAGATGGCAGAGTACCTTCGCGAATTGGCTGAGGAGAACAAGGCTCGCAGGTCCCCGCCGCTCATGTTCTTCGCCTACGCTGTCGCTCACGACGCCCACCACCGCGCGCAGATAGAGTTGACGCTGCGCATCCACGACATGGAACCCGACGACACCGCACTTTACGGCTTGTGGGAGTGGACGAAGAAGAAGTAGTAGGGTTGGCCGGGAGCGGCATGATTGTGCTTCCTCGGTGCGGCCACGGGGACTCGGGACTGACACGTAACGCAGCTCCCGCACACAATTACTGAGCCTGTCGCGGTACCAAAACCGTCATGCCGACCCGATCACGGTACCAGAACCGTCATGCCGACCCGATCACGGTACCAGAACCGTCATGCCGACCCTATCACGGTACCAGAACCGTCATGCCGACCCTGTCGCGGTACCAAAACCGTCATGCCGACCCGATCACGGTACCAGAACCGTCATGCCGACCCTATCACGGTACCAGAACCGTCATGCCGACCCTATCACGGTACTAGAACCGTCATGCCGACCCTATCACGGTACCAGAACCGTCATGCCGACCCTATCACGGTACCAGAACCGTCATGCCGAGCTTATCACGGTACTAGAACCGTCATGCTGAGCCTGTCGAAGCATGCAAGCGGTCGTCGTGAACGTAACATCGGAAGGCCATGCCATGCGGCATGTGGCACCATGCTTCGACAGGCTCAGCATGACGGGCACCACTGGCGTAATCTCGCGTGTAGCACCATGCTTCGACAGGCTCGGCATGACGGGTACCACTGGCGTAATCTCACGTGTAGCACCATGCTCCGACAGGCTCGGCATGACGGGTACCACTGGCGTAATCTCGCAGGCGGGCGGGCGAACACTAAGCAGACTAAGACTGCGGCTGTCCCACCTCGCTAGTACGGACACCCTTCGATGTGTCTCGCCGACGGGCCGCAGCTATCTACTCGGGCTTTGGCAGCACCCGAAAGCCTGTTGACGCAGCCAACTCCCCTGTCCAAGCAGAGTAGAACAGCTTCTTCGCCCGTTCGGACTGGAACTCCCAGTTCGAACCCTCCATCATCCATGCTCCCTTGTCCCTGCCGAAGTGGTACTTCGCCTCGATAACATACTCGCCAGGCGACAGAGGCGCGGTGGTCATGTATCGGAAGCTCGCCTTCAGATTCGGACTGTGCCCATGGAAGTCGCGCTCCTCCGAAAACCACTCACGGTACACGGCTACCTTCTTGCCCGGTGCCAGGGTGAGGAAGCGGTCCTCGGTCACGGACGGTGAGACACATACTTGCACGGCGGGGCAGGTGGAGCCCTTCTCGGTCTCGATGCGCTGTCCGCCACGCGTCAGCACTGGGCGACAACCGGCTGCGATCGCTCCATCCCAGATAACTCTGGCGATTACGATCGGTTTGTCAGTCCGGTTCTCGAGTGAAATGACAACCCGTACCGTCTCACCAGAGATGTACGTCTGCTTGTCCGTCGTCACGGTCATGGCTAGCGGCGACACGGCCTGCTGCTGTGTCAGCAGCCAGAAGCAACAAACGACTGGGAGTATCATGGTTCTTACCTTCCACGCGACCTCTAGGCCGCTCAGTCTAGGATACGTTCTTGCGTCAACCGCCCGTTTCGCGAATCCGACAGGGCGGAGGCTTCCAGGTCCTGGGCTCCACTCCATCCGCCAAACGCACGCCGAGAGCCTGAGAACCGCGCCGGGCATGACTCGGTAGCACGGTGTCGGTACGCCCCTCGGCTTCACAAGTAGACCCGAAAGCGTGCATCCCGAGTCGCAGGTGCGGGGAAAGAAGTCGTAGAACCGTAGCGCGCCCTACCTTCCAGGCCAGCCGCCGCCCGTCCACACGGGCAGGAACGCGCCGTAGCCCATCCAACCCAGAAAGCCCTGCGCGCCATACATCATCCAGCGCCCCCCGCCGAAGATGTAGCCGTCGGGCGGGCGGTTCATCGGCCCCAACCACGTGTCGCGGCGATAGCCCATCAGCATCATCAACACCACCGAGGCGGGCACGTTGTGCACCTTGATCTTCACCAGTCGCTCGCCGGGCGCGAGGTTGGGCTCTTCGGGAGCTTGGATTATGGGCGGGGGCTCGGCGGGCGCGGGGCCGATGACGTACACGCCGCCCTCCACGCTGTACGTGAGCCTGAGCTGCCGGAGCACCAGGCGCAGGGCCGTTTCGAAGGGCACGTCCTTCACCTTCACCGTGACGTCGCCCTGCACGGCGGGGTCCAACACGTACTGCAGTCCCGCCTGCTGGAAGAGGCTGTCCAGCACCTGCCGCACCGGCACCCCCTCCCCCTCCACCGTCACAGAGCCGGGCGTCTGTCCCCAAACTGCGACTGCGAGCAGCAACGCGATACCCATCGAAACCGCCTGCACCTACCCACCACCGGGGAGTCCGACGTACCAAGCCATTCTAGGTTTCCACCTTCCCGTCAGTTCGTTCAGTATGAGGCAGGGATCGCCCGCCTTGGTCATTTCCCGCTAGAGCGTCCAGTTCGGCTTTCCCCCACAAGACAATCCCGTTATCCTTTGCGAAGGCTCTGGCGTCTGCGGTAAAGCCTGCGGGACACGCGATCACTGGCGTTGTGCCCGCTTGCCTCTCGGGAACGACGCCGCGTAGCTCTCGCGCCGCGGCAACACCTACAGGCTGGGATAGGTTCTTACACTGTATCATCAGCCTTGTTTCTACACCGATGGCATCACACCGCTCGGCCACAATATCGATTCCACCATCCCGAGAGCGAGGTGTCAGTGTCACGTCGAAGCCCTGGTCGCGAAGGCGCTCGGCGAGCCACTCCTCAAACTGCTCACTGGTTTGGTACCGCCGTGCACTTGTCGTGCGTGCGGGAGCCTCAAGCCCAAACAGACCAAACAGCTCGGTCTCACTCAGAACAGCTGACAGCTCCATGGACGTATCGTCAACTAGATCCTTGAATAGCTGGCGCTTCTCCCGCAGCTTCGCCTCTATGCGCTCTTCGATTGTGCCAGTACAGACGTACTTGATCGCGGTGACTGGGTAGGTCTGGCCCATCCGGTGCGCGCGGCCTTCTGCTTGGTCCTCAACGGCTGGATTCCACCACCGGTCAAAGTGAAAGACGTACGAGGCACTCTGAAGATTGAGGCCAAAACCGCCCGCGCGCAACGAGAGAATCAGCAGCTTATGACGATCGCCACCAAGGAACGCTTCGATTGCTCTGCTCTTTTCGGCGCTAGACATGGCGCCTGTATAAGTGAGAGGCTGAAACTTGGCAAGGCGGTGTGCGAGCAGACCGACGCCGTAGCGCTCATCGGTGAACTGGGAGAAGAGCAGGGCACGATGGCCTTCACTGCACAGTGTCTCAAGCCGCTGGGCTATGTCGTCCAACTTCGCGGACTCACCAGAGGACGGATCGCAGTTGCAGATCTGCTTCAGACGCATGATCAGCTCCAGTACGTGCGTCACGGTGACAGCAGCATTGCCTCGAAGCTGAATAACGCCTTCTTGCTCTGCGCGATCGTAGGTCTGCCTCTGCATTGGTAGTAGTGAAACTGGCACTTCAACCACGATCTTGGGCGGAAGGTCCTGCAATACGTCTGCCTTTCTTCGCCGCAACTGCACTCTTGCCAATGTCTCGCGCAGATCTCCCAACTCCGGAGACCGCGCGAGGCGCCGCCCACCGTCGGCCAGGAGGAAGTCAAGAATGGAGTGTAGGTCGTCCACCCGGTTTTCCAGTGGGGTGCCAGTGAGAGCCCACCGTCGCTTGCCAGGGATGCGCTTGCATGCAATGGACACTCCGGTTTCCCTATTCTTGATCTTAGACGTCTCGTCTAGAACCACGACATCCCACTCCTCGCGAAGCACCGGGCTGTGCTCTAAACCAATGACATCCTCGCGCAAAGTCTCATATCCGACGATCTTGACGTGAGCGGGCAAACGCCATAGTGTGCCGCGGGCTGACGGGTCACCCCGCACCGGAACAACCCTAAGGTCTGGTGCCCAGAAGTCGAACTCGCGTAGCCACTGCCCCACAAGTCCTGCCGGCGCAACAATGAGTGCACGGTCAACCTCCTTCCTGTAAAAAAGGATTCTCAAGGCGGCGATCGCCTGGATGGTCTTGCCAAGACCCATGTCATCTGCCAGTAGTAGCTCACGTCTCTCCAACAGAGCTTTCACTCCATCTTGTTGGAACGGCAACAGGGGCGCAGGCCAATCTAGCACGCCGGATGGTGCAAGAAGTGCCTGCAGAGGTGGTTGCAGGATGGCCGCTAATCTGCGCTCGAACTCAAACGCAGAGTCATCTCGGGTATCGCTCAGCGTCTCCACCAGGTCACCCTGACCGGGGCGTCTCAACAGTATGCGCTCCCCGCTCGCCAGATCGAACCATCCGATCCTGTGGCTGGCAGCAGGACGAGCAGACAGCAGGTCCACACCTATGCGCGCTGCTGGTCCGCACGGTGGCAGTGCCAGATCCAATCGGTTGGGCACGGGCGTGCCAGCCGCTACGCAGCTGACTCGTATCGGCTCCGAGGGGCTCGGCCGCCAGTCTCTGACAAGTCCAAGCACTCTCCAACGTGGCCGTACGCAGAAATCCTGACGCTCTGATCGTATCACGTTCCAGGCTCGTTCGTCCCGTAGGTCTCGGCAAGTGCGCGGCGGATTCGGTCGAACGGCTCGTGCAGGAAGCCTCGTTCGGCCAACTCTTCTATGAGTAGATGAGCCGAAGTCCCGATAGCAGGCGCCTCGTTGACCCAGGCATAGGTGCTCGGATTATCTTCTTGGCTCTGAGAGACGATACAAGTTGGGATAAGGGGCGCAACCTTTTCCCGGATGTAATGTGGAGTTCCCAATCCATGCTCTATCACTAACAGGTCGGGTTGGGCCCGACACGCCTCGAATAGTGAATGAGCTAGTGCTGCGAAACCAGCCGCTTCGACCCCCGGAGCAGGCCAAAGGAGACCACTTGGCACCTCGATGCAGTTATGTACAAATTCCACCGGCTGCCCCCGGCCATCGATCACTAACAGACCTCCCAACAACTCCTTGGGAGTTTTCCCCGCAGTACTGAGCAGGTATGCTGCTAGCGGGCCTGAGGTTGAAGGCGGAACGCGATGGTACGGTATAGGCACAGGCTTTTACTCCGCAGCCGAATCATCGTCGTCACTCGCGATCTGGTCCTCCGATAGCTCAGTTGTGTCCATTATTAGGCCTTCATCTACGATCTCTCCAGCTCTTCCGTAGACGCGATTGAGGTCGAACTCTGTTATCCAGCGTCGGATCTGTGAGCGGACGGATACAAATGCCCGGGCTTCCTGTGCAGATGGTGTGTCTGGCGGAGCCCAGTCGTAAGCTCTGCCATAAAGCTCGCGGATAGCGTAATAGATTCTCTGGAGCTGTTCGTCATCAGGTTCCTTCAGAGGAATTCGGCAGTTGGCTAGCAGGTCCAGCCCGTGGCGGGCAAGGTCTTCATGCTCTTCAAACAGCGACGATGCCAGTGTCTCGTCCAGATAACGGTCGTCCTGGTACTTGCGCCACATCTCATCAATTGCTCCGGGCGTGAATGCAAAGACCGGGTAGATGCCAGAACCCTGCTCAGCCTGACGTCGCCACCAACCTATAGCACGATAGGCCTCGATCCGCTGCTTTCTCGGAAAGTAGGCTAACCGCTCAACCTCGTCAAACATCACCACCCACCCTTTGCACTCACAAGCTCGGTAGAGCTGTGCTAGCAAGAGGATGCGTTCCGGCGCCAGAAACCTATTCTTTGGGTGACTCAAATCGTAGCCTTGAAGTTGACCGACTTCCTTTAGACGGGCTTTAATCTCGGTCTTAACAATAGGGCTGCCTTCGAAGTCGGCAAGGATCTTACTCTTTACTCTGGAACTCCCCGTCGGTGATCACCTCGTATAGGTGAAGCATGGCTACGAATCGGTCATGGATGTCCTCGCGCCCGCTAGCCCACGCTCGAACCTGCGCAAAACCGGGCGACTTTGAACCGTACTTAGCCATCAGCTCCCGTAGCGCCTTACCGGTGTAACCTGGAGCCCTAGAGCTTTCCGATAGAGCCTTGAGAACGACATGCAGATTGCCTAGAGGGGTCTCGGGGCTTGTAGCGACGATACTTGTCACAAAGCTCTTCCCTGAGGCTCTTGCAGCAATATAGTTGAGCATGTGTGTCTTACCCAAGCCAAAGCCACCCACGATTACCAACGGAGTCACGCCCTTACCTTCGGCGCAGTCATCTAGGTCTGACAGTGCCCTTCGCTCAATCTCAAACTGGGAGGTACCCAATGTCGCAACAACGCTTGGGGTCGCGACACCAGCACGGAGAGCCTCAATTGCCCTGCGTGCAAGCAACCTTTCAGCGGTCATACATCCTCCTTCAGATGACACAAGATGCCTTCTGGGTTCGCTCGCTCTCCTCGAACCTCGTTCGCAATCCGCGTGTGGAGCGCATCGTAGTTGCGATAGTTTCTAGGCCTCTCTGAATCATAGTACTCATCCGTAGTAAGTACCAATAGCACGAACTTCTCGAACACTTCTATCTCGTCAAGAAATGCGCGGAGTAGGTGGACCATGTGTATGTATGCTTGATTGCTATAGGCAATCTCAGGCTCCCTGTGGCTCTCGTCACAGAGCAACTGCTGGAGCTGTTCCGTAGGCACGCCCTGCTGGATGGCCACTCTTAGACGCTCGAGAAGCTGCCGATCCAACGCAGATCGCCCCAGCTTGAAGTATTCATAGGGCCGAAAGTCAAACACTACCACAGTACCCAGGTATCCGGCTTTGACAACCCAATGACATAGCGACACCAGCATGTGCCGAGCGTTCGAGCGATTGATACGGCCATAGATTTGGTATCTCTTCAGAACCTGTGCGTCGCCAGGCTGCGCCTTCTCACCACGTAGCCAACGCATAACCACCTCTTCCGTTGAAGGAAGATGCGAGTCCGGGACTATCAGGTGAAATGCCAGTGCTGACACGGCGGATCGAAACTCCAAGGTCATAGCTCTGTCTCGGACGACGTCTACCTGCACTGCGCGCTTCATCTCGTGGACGAACGGGTCCCAATCAAGCTGGTTCAGCCTAAGGAATTCGCTAAGGTCGCCTCCCGGCTTCCAGCCAGGCGGCATAGCCCAACCCAATTCCTTCATCTTGCTCAAGAGATGACTTTCAGCGAGAGCACTCCAGTTGAACGTCCGAGAAATGCCGAAATAGAGTTTGTCTATCTGGTGATAACCTGGACTCTTGCCATCTGGACCAGGTCGTGCTGGGTCTAGTTTGGCGACATGATAGCCTTGCGACGCTGCTCGCTTGGTCAGTGATTCTGCTACCTCATCCACCAAGTCCTCGGTCCCGCTGATGAACCGCACCGCAGAGCCGCCACTGGGTATGTAGTCCGAAAGGTAATCTCCATAAAGCACGTTTTCCCATTCACTAATGGGAACGCGCATGCTATCTGCTATGTCCACGTGATGTTGCCTCCGACCTAAACAAAGTGCACACCCAGGAACCGCAACTCACGTCCTTCCGCATCACGGACTATGATGAGGTCGCGAGGCTTTGCGGTACCCTGTTGAAACTCAAACTGCAGTCGGCGCCCATCCCGAGTGATCCGCTCGGTGGACTGATGCAGTGCTAGGACACTCTCCGCAAAAGCCGACTCAGAGTTCTCCTTCTTCCAACCGGGAGCCAAGCAGAACGTCTCGTAAGCGTCCTTCAGGCTGATGAGGGTAGATTCCGGGTGTCGCCTTGCCTTCCACGCAAGATACAGGCACTCAAGCAATTCCGCTGTCTTGGCTTCCTGCAGACGATGGCGTGCTGATGCCAGCATTTCTGCGACGCAAGATGGCCTGATTCCTTTCACCGCCTTCTTCCCCTGAGTGAGAACTCTATCTGCAGGCCGGGCTCTGAGCGCGGTCGGAGAGCAGACCAGTTCACGCCCCTCTATGCGAGCTCGGATAGCGTGCTTCTCTTTGAGAAGGTCGGCGATCTCGCGCTGCCAGTGCCCCTCCTGGAGATACCGCTGGTCGTCGAACCGCCATTCGGCCAGCCGTTCCAACGTCTCGCCGAGCCGCTTCAGCGCGTCGCAAGCGGCATCGCCGTGCTTTTTCAGGTCCGCCACGTGCCCAACCGAGCAGGCCTTCCGCCATCGCCTGAGCGCGGCCTCGACCTTCTTAGCTTGCATCGTTGCATCCTTGAGACCCTCTTCTAGCTCGGTGAGAACGGGCTCGAGGCGTAGCTCACCTTCGGCCACGGTGTGGGACTCGAATAGGTCGCCTGCTTCCACTCCAGTACAATGCCTCCGTTTCCCAGATTACGCCAGACCATTCTAGGCTGACTTCCCGATTCCTTCATTCCTGGAGGGACAACCTCGCCAGTCCACCTCACACGTGCTACCGTGTTCGGCGGACTGGGCGCAAGTCCGCACGGCCCGGATGCGCAGCCTTTCCTCTTGGGGCCTGTTGTGATCGCAGTGGCGCAGGGGACGCACTAGCCGGGGCCGACCGCGCCACAAGCCTACCCCCTTGCCTTGCCCTGGGCGGCGACGGCGGCTTGGGCGGCGGCGACGGCCTCGGGATCGCCGAGGTAGTAGCGGTCGGTGGGACGGAGCGAGGCGTCCAGCTCGTACACCAGCGGGATGCCCGTCGGGATATTCAGCCCTACGATATCCTCGTCCGACACCTCGTCCAGGTACTTCACCAGTGCACGCAGGCTGTTACCATGTGCGGCGATGATCACACGCTTGCCCGACTTCACCGTCGGCGCGATGGTCTCATGCCAAAGTGGTAGGAATCGCGCTACCGTATCCTTCAGGCATTCGGCGCGTGGTAGCTGCTCGTCTGTTAGGTCCGCATAGCGCGGATCGTGACCGGGGAAGCGCTCGTCCGATGGGTCCAGCGCGGGAGGTGGTACGTCATAGCTGCGACGCCAGATCTTTACCTGCTCTTCGCCATACTTTTCGGCGGTCTGCGACTTGTTCAGCCCCTGCAGCGCGCCGTAGTGCCTCTCGTTCAGACGCCACGAGTTGATGACGGGAATCCACATCAGATCCATCTCGTCCAGCACGATCCAAAGCGTGCGGATGGCCCGCTTCAGCACGGAGGTGTAGGCGATGTCGAACACGTACCCCTCTCGCTTCAGCGTGCGTCCGGCCTCGTGCGCCTCTTCGTAGCCCTTTTCCGAAAGGTCCACGTCCGTCCAGCCGGTGAACAGGTTCTCTTTGTTCCAGATGCTCTCCCCGTGCCGAAGCAGAACCACCTTGTACATCGTCGCGCCTCCTGGTTAGGGACTGTGAAGGTCCGAACGAATGATACCGCGAAGGGTGAATGGGCGAGGCCGAGAGGGGCCCCTGGTACCACGGGAAGCCAAAGCGTGAGCGCGCTCCCGCACTCGCAGCTTGCCCCTCACCCCGACCCTCTCCCCGAGGCGGGCAGAGGGAGGCCAAGGAGGATGCCGATGGCGAAGAAACTGCATGCAATTGGCCACGCGCACATAGACCCCGTGTGGCTTTGGCGCTGGCCGGAGGGCCTCGAAACCATTCGCGCCACGTGGCGCTCGGCGTTGGAGCGTATGAAGGAGTATCCCGATTTTCGTTTCTCCGCGAGCTCGGCTTGGTTCTACTGCCTGATCGCAGAGGCGGACCCGCAGATGTTCACCGAGATCCGCGAGCGGGTGCGAGAGGGGCGATGGGAGATTGCGGGCGGGTGGTGGGTGGAGCCGGATGCTAACATCCCCTGCGGCGAGTCGCTCGTAAGGCAGGCTCTGTGCGGGAAGACGTACTTCGCCGAGAAGTTCGGGGTGGATGTGCGAGTCGGCTTCAACCCGGATACTTTCGGCCATCCTGCTACGCTACCTCAGATACTGGCAAAGTCGGGCTATACCACCTATGTGTTCATGCGCCCCAGACCTAACGAGATGGACCTACCACCGGTGTTCACGTGGCGCGGCCCGGACGGGTCCGAAGTGTTAGCGATAAGACTGTACGACTACAACTCGCCGTGGATGGCGGCATTGGACCAGTCGGATGAGACCGACTGGTTCGAATACTACGAGAACACCCTGCACCATGCGCACTCATGGGATGGCGACTACGCCCTATGCTACGGCGTGGGCGATCACGGCGGAGGGCCTACCAAGCGGCACATCGAGTTTCTCCAGCGAATGCGAGCGGAGGGGAAACCGGTGGAGTTCGGAACACTATCGGGCTTGGAGCAGTCCATACGTGACAGCCACATCGAACCTACGGTCGTGCAGGGAGAACTGCAGTACCACGCACGCGGGTGCTACTCGGCTCACTCCGAAACGAAGCGTCAGAACCGAAGGGTGGAGCACCTGCTGATGGCTGCGGAGCGCCTCTCCTGTGCGGCCTACCTCGTTGTGGGTAGGGAGCCACAAGACCTAACAGTAGCATGGCAACACCTGCTGACCAACCAGTTCCACGACGTGCTGGCAGGCACCAGTCTTCCTTCGGCTTATCAGGACTCGCGCGACATCTTCGGAGCCGCGGCCGGCCAGGCATACAAGGAGATGGTGCTCGCCGGGCACACGATCGCAGGACTGGTTGACACTCGTGGCGAGGGCGAGGCGCTGATAGTATTCAATAGCCTACCGTGGCCGGTCCGCACACCTGTCGAGGTGGAAGGGCTCGACCCAGCACTCGCGGATGAGAACGGCAATCCAGTACCGATTCAGGAAGTGCAGAGCGAAACGGTAACACGCAGGAAGCGAAGTTGCTTCGTGGCCGATCTCCCCCCACTGGGCTATCGCGTGTACCGCAAACTGGCGCGGGGCGAGCCAGACATCGAGCTAACGGTAACACCCTATTGCGTAGAGAGCGAGCGATGGGTGTTGGAGTTCGACCCGCGCAAGGGTGGGTTGGTAAACCTGCTCGACAAGGAGCATGGGGTCGCTGCACTCAGCGGTCCTGTCGGCTTGTGCGTGCTGGACGATCGGGGCGACACGTGGGGACATGGCTACGACTCGCTCGGGTCCACCATCGGGCGGTTCGATGGCGCGGAGGTGGCGGTAGAGGAGCGAGGACCGGTGCGGGCCTGCCTGCGTGTCGAAAGTGCCTACGGACGGTCAATTGCCACACAGCGATGGTATGTGTATGCAGATCTCGACGTTATAGAATGTCGCCTGTCGGTGGATTGGCGCGAGCCGCGAAAGGCGCTCAAGTTAGTCCTTCCACTCGCCCTGGGCGAGCCTACTGCTACCTATGAGGTGCCGTACGGTCACGCATCGAGACCCTGCGATGGCACGGAGCAGCCTGGCGGCCAGTGGGTGGACTTGAGTGGCGCGGCGACTTCCCTCGATGGTTCTAGCATGCCATACGGACTCGGCCTGCTGAACGACGGGGTGTACGGGTTCGATGCGGAAGGCGCTGCTATGCGTGCGACTCTCCTGCGCAGTCCTATCTTCGCGCACCACCACCCTACCGAACCCGATGCCTCGCAGCGGCACCGCTATCAGGATACCGGCAGCCATGAGTTCGTTTTCCGACTGGTACCCCACGCAGGCACATGGCAGGAAGCGGATCTGCCGCGTCTGGCATGGGAGCTGAACTGCCCACCCTTCTGTGTGAACGAGTATACGCACGCCGGCACGCTTCCGGCCGTGTGGGCGGGGCTCTACGCGGAACCTAGCAATATACTACTTTCGGTGCTGAAGAGAGCCGAGGACGGTCAGGGGCTGGTAGTGAGAGGCTACGAGACTGCCGGCATTGCCACCGGCGCACGAGTCGCACTTCCGTCGGCGGGTGTCGAGTGGTGTGTGGCATTCGGCCCCCACGAGATCCGCACGTGGCGGGTGGATGTGCAGTGCAGGACCGTCGAAGAAGTGGACCTGCTCGAGCGAGTAACGTAGCTCGGGCAACCAGCGGACACGTCACTACGCCAGTCGGGTCTGGTACTGTGTCAGGCTCGGATTCAGGTTTCTGGATTCCCGCCTCCGCGGGAATGACAACTACTGAGTGAACTGTGTGTGATATGTCATTCCCGCGGAGGCGGGAATCCAGTATGGTTCTTGTTGGTACCTAGCCCCGCCCGACAGCAGGCAATCGCCGGGACGGTGAAACTACCCGTGGTGCCCCGGCGCGGTCCTTGGGTTCGTGCCATGACTTCAGCGGAGGCCTGTTGGCGGACGCGGGCCAGGGCATAGAGGCTACTTGCCAGCGGGGAGGGGGAATCCAATGCGGGGCGCATGGCAGATGTATGAGCCAGCAGCGAAGACGTTGACTAGGAATGCAGCAGTTGCCTTAGGCGTTCGCGGACGGCACGTTTGGCCTCGCGCGCGGCGCCGTCGGAACAACCCAAGGCATCCACGATCGCTGCGTTCGCGTCCTCTTCGCCCTCTTGAAGCAGTATGCGTGCGATAATGCGCTGCCGATCGGTGAGCGATCCCATCTTAGTCGTCAGCCGCGTCATCACCGCTTCGGCCTCGATCTCACCTATCACCGCGCGCTCCCAATCTTCCTCTGCCGAAGGGTCGCAGAACCGGCCGTCCCACGAAGGCTCGTCCAGGCTTACCACTTCAGCTCGGGCGCCCCGCACCGCAGCCTTTCGCGCCGCGCTCAGTGCCAAGTAGGAGGCTTGCTTGGCCACCAGCGCGCGAAAACCGGCATAGGTGCCTTGCGGCGAGAAGCAGTCGCATTTCTCGGCGCCGCGCCATACCCGCTCGAAGGCTTCGGCGACGACATCCTCGATCTCGTCACGAAGTTTGGGGAACTCCCGCCACAGCGTACGCGCCAGGTGGCTGCGCTCTGCGCGCACCAGGTCGTCCATAGCGCGCCGAGCGCCCTCACCGCCCGCACGGATCGCTGCGGCTAAGGACGCATATCTGGACTCTCCTATTTCACCCATCAGCTACTCCTCAGGTCTCCCTCCGTTCCGCCGGCGCTAGTCGCCGATGATGTCTCCGTCCTTCTTGGAGATCTCGACCTGCTGCCAAGAGGAGTAGTCCGTGTCGGGCTGAGCGAACGCCAAGCAGACGCCCGCCCAAACGACGACCGTGGCAAGAATCAAACGCAAGGCTTTCATGGTGGCCTCCTTAGCCTGCATGATACTTCACCTTCAGCGCGATGTATTTCTCTCTCGCGTGAGCGACCAACGTGTCGAAGCCTTCCATCTCCGCCGCCTGCTTCAAAGCGGCGGCCGCCTCGTCGGCATTGTCCAGGACGTGGTGGATGCCCCAAAGTTCGAGCAGCCAAGGCAGATTCTGCGGCATCAGGGCCAGCGCCCGGCGGGTCAGACTTGCAGCCTCCACCAGCTTGTCTCTGGAATGTGCTCCGACTCCCCGCTGCGCATACAGCTCCGCCAAGTTTCTATACGCCGGAGCGAGCACAGACGCCGCCTGATCGAGGGTCAACCCGGCCTTCTTGCGAGCTTCCTCATCGGCAATGAGCGGCTCGAAGCGGGTGATGAGTTCCTCGAGGATGCTCTCGCACTCGCGCCAGGCCTCCGCAGATGCCTCGTGAAGGTAGGCGACCGCGAGGTTCTGCTGCGCGGGCGCGTAGTCCTCGATCTCGAGGCAGCGTCGGTAGGCGTCTATAGCGTCCAGCACACGATCCTCCCGAAAGGCTCGGTTCCCCTCCCGGTACTCGCGCAGTGCCTCCTCGCTCTCGGGGGCCGGATAGACGCGCTTCCACTCGTAGTCGGTCTGCGTCTCGAACCGGCTTTGGAACTCGGCAGGCAGCGGCTCCTCGTCCACGGGTCGGCCTTCCCGCACCGCGAACTGAGCCGTATAGCTGTCTCGTACTCTCTCTGCACTCGGCACCGTGGGTTCATCCTGCTCGCACATTCGTGCTTCACTCCTTTAGACGGGTCGCCATGGCGATTCGTCAGGTCCGTCGGTCGATTCCTCGTGCGACGCTCCACTTTGTGCTCTGCCCTTGCCGTCCAGCACCTGGCGGATCGCGTGGGTGAGCGAGGCGCGGGAGAAGGGCTTCTCCACGAACGCAACCGCCCCGCCGGCCATCAACTCTTCCTTGGCTTCGACATGGTAACCGCTGGCTACCACCACCGGGATTTCCGGATAGAGTTCGCGAAGGCGCATTAGCACCTCGTCTCCCGGCATTCCGGGCATCATCAGGTCCAGCAGGACCAAATGGATTCGGCCGTGCGCTCGGCTCAGCACCGAGAACGCTTCGGCCCCTTCCTCTGCCTCGAACACCGTATAGCCGCAGTTCTCCAGCAGCTCCCGAGTCAGGTCGCGCAGAGCTTTCTCGTCGTCTATCACCAGGATGCCTTCGTTGCCGGGCACACACTCGCGTGGCGCAGCCACCGTAGCCTCGGCGGCCTCCTCGGATATACGAGGAAGGTACACGGTAAACGTGGTTCCGACTTCCGGAGTGCTTTCGGCCGTGATCCAGCCCCTGTGATTGCGAAGAATCCCGTACGCAACGGACAGCCCCAGCCCGGTGCCCTGCCCCACATCCTTCGTGGTGAAAAATGGCTCGAATGCACGCTCTAGCACTTCCGGCGTCATCCCGATGCCGGTGTCCGAGACGGCGATCCTTACATACGGCCCCGGCTGAAACCCGCGGCCGCTCGGCAGCGACGCCTCGTCAACCTCCGTCTCACCGCACTGGATGGTCAGCAAGCCGCCGTCCGGCATAGCATCCCTCGCGTTTACGCATAGGTTGAGCAGCACCTGCCCGAGCTGCACAGGATCGGCAGCCACGTAGAGGCGACCCTCCGGCTTCTTCTGTTCGATCCGGATGTTCGGAGGCAGCGACTGCCGCAGAATGTCCAGCGTCTCACTTACTGCCTGACACACGTCCAGCACTTCGGGCCGCGGCGAGTTTCTGCGCGTAAAGGTCAGGAGCTGACGAGTGATCGCGGCTGCACGCTCAGCAGCATTCTGGGCTGCGACGAGACGCCTGCGGCACGGATGCTCGGGCTCCAGCTCGGCGAGAGTCAACTCCACGTTGCCTATCATCGCGGTCAGCAGGTTGTTGAAGTCATGGGCAAGCCCCCCCGCGAGCGTGCCGACCGCTTCCATCTTCTGTGCCTGGTGGAGCTGCTCCTCGAGCAGTTTGCGCTCCGTCTGGTCTAGCAACATCAGGTCGTAGTACAGAACCTGGCCCCGGGCGTTCAGAACGGGGACTTGGCGTACCAGGGCCCATTTCAGCTTACCGGTCTTCGAGAGGACCCGCACCTCGGCTTCCACGGTCCTACCGGAACCTTCCTCGCGAGCCCGTTGAAGAGCATGCTGCGCGCCGGTATCCGACGTATGGAACACGAGTTCGCAGGCCTTCGCAGGGCCCATGGCACGGAGTTCGTCCAGGCTGTATTCGGTCAATGTCTCACACTGAGGGCTAAGGTACAGGAACTGCTCATCGGGAGAGATCCGCACGAACGCCGTACCCTGCTGCTGTACTAGGTTGCGGTAGTGCTCTTCGTGTCGCAGCCGCTCCTCTTCTGCACGCCGCACCGCGTCTACGTTCGTAAAGAGCAACGCAACTCTCCGCTCCGGCATGGGCGAGACCCGCACGCTGAACCACGATGGTCGGTCAGCTACCGTTAGCTCGATCAGAAGATTGCTCGCAACTCCCTCCTCGCGCGCTCTGTCGATCGCGCGCTCCAGCACCGCCCCCACATCATCCGGTGACAACTCGAGGAAAAGCCTCCCGTGCATTTCAGAGGAAGTGAAGCCAAGCAGCGTCTCGGCGGCAGGGTTGGAGATGACGACGCGTGATTGCTCGTCGAGCAGAACGAGTGCGTCCGACACCTGCTCCCACAGCTTCCTCGCCTGCTCCTGGGCGCGACCTAGCGCCTCATCGGCTACCACACGGTCGGTCTGGTCTACGCCAACGAACACATACACATTACTGTGGGTCAAATCGGATAGCACCACCGAAGACCACGAGATGTGCTTTCGCTCGCCGGATTTGGAGACGAGTGCCACCCGGAAATCTCGAACGTTCCTGCCGCGGCGTTCCCACTCCGACAACACATGGGCGCGCTCTTCCAGATCCGGGTAGAGACGGTCGAAGCAGTCCGCCCGCCCGAGGATCTCGTCGCGAGAGTATCCCGTGACTCGCTCGCACTCCGTGTTCCAAAGGACGAAGGTAAGGTCCTCGGTGAACCCGTCTACGAGGACGGGAAGCGAGTCGGCAATTTGGCGAAACCGCTCCAGGAGTTCTTCCATCCATACCTCCACTACAGGGCAAGCAGACGAGAAGCAGTCTCCATGTCCTTGTCCCCCCTACCCGAGAGGTTGACGAGCACAGGGCCTTCCATCCGCCCGGCCTGTGCTCGGCAGTAGGCGAACGCGTGGGCAGTCTCCAGAGCAGGGACGATACCCTCCCGTTCCCCTAGCCAACGAAAGGCATCCAACGCCTCCTGGTCGGTGGCAGTCACGTATTCCGCCCGCCCTGTCTCTTTCAGGTAAGAGTGTTCCGGCCCGACGCCTGGGTAGTCCAGCCCGGCGGACACGGAGTGCGTGGGCACCACTTGCCCATCCGCATCCTGTATCAGATAGCTCGCCGAGCCGTGCAGCACACCGGGGGACCCGGCAACGAGCGTGGCAGCGTGTCGCCCCTTCTCGATGCCTTCTCCCGCTGCCTCTACTCCTATCAGCCGCACCGGATCGTCCAGAAACGCGGCGAAGAGGCCGATAGCGTTGCTGCCCCCGCCTACGCATGCGACGGCCGCCGACGGCAGCCGTCCTATCTTCTCCCGCATCTGAACCCGTGCTTCCTCTCCGATCACACGCTGGCTCTCGCGCACGATTTTCGGATACGGGTGGGGGCCCACGCAGGAGCCGATGATGTAGTGCGTCGTCCGCACGTTGGTCACCCAATCGCGCATGGCTTCGTTGGTAGCGTCCTTCAGCGTTCGAGTGCCGGCGGTCACAGGGACGACCTGAGCACCCATCAGCCTCATGCGAAATACGTTCAGAGCCTGACGGTGGACGTCTTCCTCGCCCATGTACACGACGCACTCCAGGCCGAACAGCGCGCACGCGGTGGCAGTGGCAACGCCGTGCTGCCCGGCGCCCGTCTCCGCGATAATCCTTCGCTTGCCCATCCGCCTCGCCAGAATCGCCTGAGCCAGCGCGTTGTTGATCTTGTGTGCTCCGGTGTGACACAGGTCCTCGCGCTTCGCGTACAGGTCGAAACCCAAGTCCTCGGACGCACGGTTCAGGTGGGTTAGTGGTGTCGGGCGGCCTGCGTATTCGCTGAGGTAGCCTCGTAGCTCTGCCTGGAACTCCTCGGTGGGCCAAAGCGAGTCGAAAGCTTCGGCCAGCTCGTCCAGGGCCGGTACGAGTGTCTCTGGAACGAATCGGCCGCCAAAGGCGCCGAAGCGTCCGCGTTCGTCGGGAAGGTATGTGTACGCCAACTCGAAACGATTGTACTCGCCGACAACCGAGCGGAACCGAGAGGGCCCCCATACGTGTAACTATTGGAGCGCGTTCTGGCATCTAAGGGGATGTGCCAGAATGCAGTTCGATCGCCATGGCCATTTCTGGGCAGGTCGCCGTAGACCGGGATCATAGCCTCATCGAACGGTGCCGCTCCGGCGACACCGCTGCCTTCGATGAGCTGTTCCGCACACACAAAGACAGGGTCTACTCGGTCTGTCTCGGCGTGATGGGCAACCCGGACGACGCCCTCGATGCCCTACAGGACTGCTTCTCGCTGGTGTATCAGAACATTCACCGCTTCGACGGACGGTCGCGGTTCGGCACGTGGCTCTACCGGATTGCGGTCAACTCGTCCATCCAATCGCTCCGAAAGGCGAAGGCCCGGCCGAAGACGGTGCCTCTCAGTGGCGACCTAGCCGTAGAGTCGCAGACCAACCGCTCGGACAACCACGACCCCGCTATCCTGAAAGCGTTGGCAGAGCTGGCTCCGCAGGATAGAGCTCTGGTCACTCTCTACTACTGGCAGGACCTTGCACTGCCTGAGATTGCCGAGATCGTCGGCTGCTCGCACGCCGCGGCGAAGACCCGCCTGTTCCGCGCTCGCGAGAGGTTCAAGGAGCTGTATCGCTCGCTCAACCCGGAGGCGGGACGATGAAGACGGACTGCCGCTTCAGCCCCCGCTTGCTGTGGGAATACGAGGAAGGCCTGCTGGACGAGCGCCGCCGAGTCGAAGTGGAGCGCCATCTGTCGGAGTGCGAGGCGTGCCGTGCTCGCGCGACGAGCGACCGAGAGTTATTCGCGAAAGTGAGAGCTCAGCGGCCTCTCGCCGCCCCTGAGACCGCTCGCCCGCCGAGGTGGGAGCCGCAACCTGCTTCCGGCTTGGCAGCACGTTGGCGTTGGCCGGCAACCGTGGCGGGGGTGGCGGTCTTGGCCTTTGTCGCTTTCGGCGTGTTTCGGATTGCCGGAGGACGAGGTTCCGCCCCCACGGGCAGCACGTTGGAGCACAGTGCCGCACCTAGCGCTCTGGAGAAGGCCGAGGCTGCGCCGACCGACGAAGGCAGCGTCGCCGAGCGGCCCACCACCGGCGTGGAAGCCCCGGTACCCGGCTCGGCCGGTTCGATGCGAGAGATGGAGCAAGCTCGCGAGTCGGTGCGGCCGCGCCCGGAGCCGAGGGTGAACCTAGGACGGGGCAACGTGTTGCCCCAGTCGAAGCCCCCCCCGCTTCGGGAAACCGAGGCGGGCACGGAGACCAACCCTTTCCTTCCGAGCACTGCCGGCACGCCACCTAGCGAGACACTCGGCGACGGCGGCCTCGTCGGCGGGTCTCGGGGCAGTGCTGGAGGAGGCTTCCGGGCTGCAGCAGACAAAACCCAGACTCAGGCTGTGGTCACCGCACTGACGGACGACGGCAAGGTGCTGGCAGTCGCTGAACTCGATGCTTCCAATCGAGTCTCCATCGTCGAACAGGACGGGACGAAGCTGTCCTTCGATCTGGGCAAAGAAAGAAAGTGGTCGGGGAGGCCCGCATACCTGGACCGATTGATTACCCTGAGCGAGACCGGCACGTTGGGTGTTCTCTCCAAGGCGATCTCGCAACAAGCTGCGGTCCCGGTCGAGGTGAGGGAAACAGCACAGAGCCAAGTCATCACCGTGCACCTGTCCGAAGTTCAGCTCGGGCTAGCCCTCGCCAACATCGCGTTGGCCTCCGAAACGGAGTGGAAGGCGGAGAAGGACCGCGTGGTGATCTCGCCGTTGATTACCGACCCCACAGTGGCGAAGGCCGGCAGGGGAACTCAGGAGCAAGCCTCCACGAAACAAGTCAGGGCGCTCAGCCAGCAGATGCGCGAAGGCAACCTGATGATGCAGCAGAGCCACTCGATGGACACTGTATGCCCTTGGTGCGGCCGCCCCCACCTTGGCCCTCTATGGCGCTACTGCCCCTTCTGCGGCCAACCCTTGAAGGGAAAACCATAACCTGCGCCGCAACTTAGGGAATCGGAGGGGCGTCCCCGTCGTCCGTGACATGTGGGAATAGCCTGTCGAGCGAATGGAAATACCCGACAGCGTGCTTGTCGAGCAGTCGCGCTCGGGCGACCGGGCAGCCTTCGAGCGGTTGTACCGGCGTTATGCCACCGGGGTCTTCGGATTCGTTCGCAGGATGTTGCCCCGAAGAGAAGACGCAGAGGACCTTACGGTGCAAGTGTTCGCCAAGGCGTGGAATGGATTGAATGCCCTGAGGGACAACGAGGCGTTCAAGACGTGGTTGTTCCGTATAGCGGTGCGCCAGGTACAGGACTTCCGCAAGTCCTCGCGTCCGACCGAGCCCATCCCCCCTCAGCTTCAAGACCCCACGCCAGGGCCCGAGTCGCAGGCGATGGAGCGCGCCCGCGCCGATGCACTTCACGGCGCGATTGACGCACTCAGCGAGGAGCATCGGCAGGTGATCAGCCTCTACTACGGCCAGCAGATGTCGGTGGAGGAGATCGGGCGCATCCTACGCCTGCCGAGAGGCACCGTAGTCTCTCGCCTCGCACGCGCTCGGGATGCGCTGCGCCGCTCGCTGTCGAGCGCGGTAGCGCTGGGCCCGGAGGTGACCGGCGATGCAGTGTGAGCGCATGCGCATTCTGCTTCCGGAGTACCAGCTCGGTGGGCTCAGCCCGCGGCTTCGCCGCTCGGTCGAGCAGCACCTCGCCACGTGCGTCTCCTGCGCGGAGGAACTGAAGGCACTGGAGGTGGCCGACACCCGTCTCTTCTCGACCCTGCGCGAGGAAGCGCCTCCCGATCTGTGGGCGCGCATCGAACCGCACCTGAAAGCCCCTCAGCCGAAGCGCACGTATCTCCTCCGGTACGCCTGGGCGCCCGTGGGTGTTGCTGCGCTGGCGGCGGTTGTCTGGTTGATGTGGCCGCGCGTCGTGCTGACCCCTACCGAGTTGGTAGAGGAGGACTTCGAGGTCGGCTACGAGCGCCAGCACGCCTATCTAGGCTGGAACGACCCACTCGCCGATAGGGTGCACCTCGGCCTGGTGGGGCTGGAGGCAACCGATGGCGATGCGCCTTAGCCTGGTCGCTGGATTACTCGCGCTGGTGGTGGGCGCCTCGGGCCAGAGCGCTGCCGAACGCTTGCGGCAAGCGGAGAAGGCGAGGACCACACTATCGTACACGGCACGTGTGCAGACCCTGGGCGCCGGCCAAGGGTCCAGGAGCACCGTGCAGGCGACGGTCTACCAGAAGGGCCCTCTCTCCCGAATCCTGTACGTGTTGCCCGGGGGCAAGCAGCGGATAGTACTGGACGACGGCAAACACCTGTACGAACTGGATGCCACGACGAAGACTGCCATCAAGGCCTCGCCGACCCGAGAACCCAGCCGCATCGAGACGTTGCTGGCCAACTACGATGTGACAATCACGGGCAAGGCCACGGTTGCCGGGCGGGAGTGTGACGTTATTTCGGTGCGCAGCAAAAGGGCGGGCAGCCCCTCGCGAAAAGTTTGGGTGGATAGAGAGACGGCCCTGATCTTGAGGAGCGACTCCCATGATGCATCTGGCCGGCTGACGGCACAGACCGTGTACTCTAGCGTTGACTACCAGGCCAAGCTCGCTCCGGATCTATTCCGCGTGCCACAAGGCTGGACGGTACGGGAAGTCGCCTCGGATACGACCCGGCACTACACGCGGGACGAGATCTCGCGAAGAGTGGGCTTCCGGGTGCCGGCTCCCACCTACATGCCACGCGGCTTCGTCTTCGATGGGTACCACCTATCGCAGTGCTCGGGTGGGGTGCCCTACTGCCTCGCGCGTTACGTGGATGGTCTCGCGTCCGTATCCATCATCTCACGCCACGAGGTGTGTCCGCAGTGCGGTAGGACGGCGACAGGCAGCGGAGCGCAGGGGAGAGGTCAACAGCACCGATACGGCCAAGGCAAGGGCAGGGGGCTCTGCGGTTCGCCGATGCGCACTTCGGCCAACGCAGCGGTCGTGACGAAGGACGGCGTGACCAGCCTCGTGCTCGGCGATCTGCCCAAGTCCGAACTGGACCGCATCGCCGCAGGCCTCAAGTAGTCCCTATCAGGGAATCGAATCCGCGCGCGGTCGTCCGTATGGGTGAAAGCGCAGAACGCAAGCGCAAGAGGAGGTAACGAGATGAAACGGTTTGTGGTGATCGGCCTGGCAGTGGTAGTGGCGATCGGAATGGGACTGGCCGCCGTGGGCCAGGGCAAGGGCCAAGGCAACGGGAACGGAGGCGCCCAGAGAAGCTGGGTCTGCCCCTACGGATACACCACTCCGAATCCTAACGCAGGCGGATGGTGGACCCGAGTGACGCCCAGCACCCCGGAGCAGCAAGCGTTCCTAGACGAGGTGATCCGGCTGCACAACGAGATTCGCACCGTGCAGTTCGAACTCGCGGGAACGACTGACCCGGCTCAGCGAGAAGTGCTGCTGGCAAAGCTGGATGCGCTTCGGAGCGACCTGCACGAACTGCAGCTCAACTCGCGCGACCTGAAGCAGGAGCTGATGCAGACCATGCCGCGCGGCCGCAATCGCGGCGGGTTCGGTATGGGGGCTGGACGCGGCCAGGGCGGCTTCGGACCCGGCATGGGCTACGGTCGCGGGACGGGAATTTGCCCGTTCGGTCGGGCTCCAATCCGGTGATTGCACCTCGATGCGCAGCGTCTTCGGCGTGGCGCCCGGCCGAATGGCCGGGCGCCACGCCCTTTGCGACTTTGGACTGCCACCCGATTTGTAGACATACATCCTCGACCGATAGAACAAGAAGTTACAAGCGTGTCCCCTATGAGGAAAAGAACTACTGCTCTGCCAACAGGTGGTGTTCGGTCGAGTCACCAAGACCCACGCCGCAGAGAGCACGACCTGTCGCCCAGTCTCCTGGACCGCTGGGCGTAGAGCTACAAAGAGAAGGGCATGGATGCCTTCACCCCGGACCGCTCGCTGAACTCGGAGAGCGCCTGGGAGTTCGAGGCGTCCTTTGCCCGCTGACCCGTCCTAATGCATGTCCACGATCAGGGTGGCAGTGCGCATGCCTCGTCACTGATCGAACATCCCACAGTGGTGTGTGGTAGCACTCCTGGCCATCGGCCCAAGCCGACGCTGCCAGGCCGGGGCCCATCCCCAACGCCCCGGCCCGCGTGCCGGCAAAGACGCGAACTAGCAGCCCTCCCCGGCTTTCCCGAAGTTGAGCAGCGAAATGGTGACGTCCTGAAGCGTAACCGTCCCATCCCAGTTCAGGTCTCCGACAATCCCGGGTGCGCCTGTGTTGCCAAAGTTCACGAGGATCGAACTGACGTCCGCAAGTTCCACGACATCGTTTCCATTCACGTCGCCATTGACAGCTGTCGGGAAGGTAAGTGTTGCGCCGCTCCAACCCATCGTCACGTTGCGGACCCAAACGGTGAGCCAGTTGGCGACCTTCACGCGGATGTGATACGTGCCAGGCCCGACGCCGGCAACGAAGAGATTCTCCTGACCGAATGCTAGCAGGCCGTCGCCGCCGTCTACACGCTCGCAAGTAAGGGTGTAGATCTCGAGCGTTCCAGGCATCAGCGTGCCGGGCGCGGCAAGACAGGAGTCCAGGGGAACCGTGAACTGGATGGGTTGCGCTTCGGCGCGCCCAGTCGTGCTCGCAATCGCTATACCGAGCAGCAGGAAGACAGCGGCGAGTTTGGCCGATAAAAGAGCCCTCATGTCTACTCCTCCATTTCTAGCAAAACAACACGGGGGGCCGCCTGGCGCAAAAGCGGCAGACGCCACCAGCCCTCGCCCATCATCTTATCACAACTTGCACCGTCTTGCCGGGAGTGTTACCGGAACAATCTGCCAAATGGGTCGGCTGCCTAGCGGACTAGCGGAAGCGATTCCGTATGAGGTTGCCCAGAAGGTCCACGGTCGGAATTCGCACGCCGATCCGGAACACGCCGGGGTCCCGTCGCCACACGATGTGCGGCTCCACACAGTGAACGGTCTGCCGGAACGCCAACTCGATGTCGTAGAGGTCGTTGCGGTCCAGGTCGTACTTGGCCAGGAAGGAAAAGGAGGTCTTTCCGAGCATCAGGTCCATGCGCCCGTGCAGTGCCCTCAGCTCCCTGGGACGATCCAGTTCCAAAGCGGCGTTCCCAGACTCGAACGTACGCAAATAGCTGAACCCCAATCGCAACCGCGGGTCCGGCTCCAGCACCAAGACCCCGGCTGGACGAACCCACCCATACTGGTCTTGACCGTCGTAGTCGTAGAGCCCTCCGTCCAGACGAAACCGCAGCGATGCGTTTGGAGCGATGTGCACGGGGCTGCCCGCGAAGACGCCTTGTACCGTGCTGCGCGATACCTTCTGCAGCGAGGGTTTCTCGGCGATCTGCCCATAGCGAACCGCTAGGCTCCCGAAAAGGGGCCCCCGCTCGATGCTCCACTGCGTGCCCAGCTCCCAGTTCTTCGAGATGATCACGTCGGGCTCTCGCCGAGCCGACACGGGCAGGTTGGTCGAGTTCTCGAAGAAGAGCACGAAGCGCGGGGTCCGCAGCCGCATCTCCTCGCTCTCCGGGCTCTCTACGGAGACGTTGTCTATGTAGGAGCTAGTGAAACGCTCGCCTTCCTCGGTGTCCGGGGTTCCGACAGCGCCTGCGGTGCGCGGGTCGAGCAGACTGTAGGACAAGATGCCTCGCCACTCGGGCAACGCACGTTGAAAGGTGCCGGTCTCCGCCAGGAGGCTGGTCTTCCGCGCAACTCGAAACTCGTTGCGCCAGGCGAGCGCCAACCCTTGGCGGCTGTTGTAGCCGATGGTGGGAGCGGTCAACTGGTTGGTGCGCCGGTCCAGCGGAACGCTTAGCCAGGCGAGCTGCGCCACCTGAACGCCTGCAATCGAAAGCGCCGCCTTGTACGCACGTGCCCGCGAGCCTGGACGGATGCTCACGCGGTCGAAGCGCACCGCGTAGTGTGCCGGCACCTCGGAGCACGTGGTAATCTCGCCGCGCATCGCGCTCCACTCGCCCCTACGCAACTCCAGAACCTCGGCACGAAGGTAGGCACCTTGCGCGTTCCCGTACACTCCCAAGGCGCGACCCTCCGCGGCCTTGTAGTGATAGAGCATCTCGGTTGCGTAAAGCACGCCGATGGGGTCCTCCACGAACACGCTTCCCCGCGCCATCAAGGTGCCTGCATCGGTGTCGACCTCGAGCACGTCCGCCGTGATGGAGGTCGGTCCGTACCGGAGCAATGGGTCGGTGAGAACGACCTGATAGCGGTTCGTGGCCCCAGGGTCGAGTCTCGTCGGCACCCACTTCGCGAGCGGTCCGACGATGGGCTGCCGGTCAGGCAGCGCCGTGATCTTGAGAGAAGAGTAGATGGCTTCGAAGGGCTCCCCGAGCGGCAGCTGCGCCCATGCACAGACGAGGACAAGGGACGCCGCAACCGCGATGCAGGTCCGGAGGAGCATAACCTGAGGTTCCACGGCGCCCCCCGCCCCCCTGCCACGGCCCTCATGCCTCCGCCGTTCGAGGTGGAGGCTCTCACCCTCTCCCCGTCTCCGAGAGGGCTGGGGTGAGAGGGTCCGTGCGAGTGGCTGCCCGGTGTCCCTATGCGATCTTGGCGACCCCTTAGCGAACCCCGTGTTGACACTCCGTGCCGTACCCCGGTGATGCCCTGCTGCGAAGCGGCTGCAGCACGCCGTCGGGATGGGATTTCACGCAGAGCCCGCAGAGAGCGCAATAAGGTCGTCTCGGCACAGTCCCCGGGCGGCAGAGTGCATGCACCTCGCGCGCAGGGTACACTGCTCCCGTCAGAGGTTATCTCCATGGAAGCGATCCCCGACCTCCTACAAGCGCTGTCCAAGGCTAAGCCACGCCTGGACGCTATCGGAGAACATCTTTGAGGTCTCTCGCCTAGAACGAGAGACCGAGGCGCTCGAGCGCCTGCAGCAGGAACCCGACTTCTGGTCCGACCCCACCAAGGCCCAAGAGACCGTCCGTAAGCTCTCCCAACTCCGCGGAAGGACCGAGCCGTACCGCGACCTGAGGAAGCGCTTTGAGGACATCGAAGAGCTCGCATCCCTGCTCGAGGGCGACGAAGACCCTGCTATGCGGAAGGAGCTCGTCGCAGGTGCCCGCCAGGTGCTGAAAGACCTCGACGCGCTGGAGATCCAGACGCTTCTCGGCGGCCCTCACGACCCGGATCCTGCCATCCTCACCATCAGCGCGGGTGCGGGCGGGACGGAGTCCTGCGACTGGGCCGAGATGCTGCTCCGCATGTACACCCGGTGGGCGCAGCGACGCGGTTTCAGCTTCGAGATAGGCGACGAAACGCCGGGCGACGTAACCGGGTATCGAAACGTCTCGGGCATTATCGAGGGCCCGTATGCGTATGGAAACTTGCGCTCGGAGCGCGGCGTGCACCGGCTGGTTCGCATCTCGCCCTTCGATGCGTCGGGGCGGCGGCACACCTCCTTCGCGATGGTGGAGGTTATCCCGGTGGTCGCGGAGGGCGAGGTGTCGATTCGCACCGAGGACCTTCGGGTGGACACGTTTCGCAGCAGCGGCGCGGGCGGGCAGCACGTGAACAAGACCGACTCGGCGGTGCGCATCACGCATATCCCTACGGGCATCGTGGTGACGTGCCAGAACGAAAGGTCGCAGCACAAGAACCGCGCGGTGGCGTTGCGCGTCCTAGAATCGAGGCTGGCGGAGCTGGAACGAGACAAGACAGAGCAGAAGCTGAAGTTGCTGAGGGGAGAAGTTCCGCCCGCCGAATGGGGACATCAGATACGGTCCTACGTTTTACACCCCTATACTATGGTGAAGGATCATCGGACCGGGTTCGAGACCGGAGACACGCTCGGCGTGCTGGACGGAGAGATCGACGGCTTCATCGAAGCGTTTCTCCGTTGCTCGGCATCGGGGGGCAAGGAGTGAGGAGTGGTTAGCAGGACGATCGTTACGATGGCGAGCTTCTGGGTGGCCGCGTTCGGTTGTGGGCAAACGCTGAGCCTCTCCGAGCCGGGTTCCGGGCCCAGCCCAGTCGCGCAGATGGTGGCCGACGCCATGCGGGCGGCGGCCAGTGCGGACGTAGCGTTTATCGCTGCGGGCTTTTTCGTCTCCGGCTCGCTCGACGGCCCGCCGAGCGCCGAGAAGTTGAACAAGCTGCTTGCCTATCCCGGCGAGGAGATCTACGTCCTCTCGCTTACCGGCGACCAGATAACCAAGGCACTGGAGCGCTCGCTCAGCCTGCTGCCGCAATCCAACCGCGCATTTCTTCAAGTATCCGGATTGAAGGTCGAGTACTCGGCCAAGGCGGCTGCGAACTCGCGGGTGAAACGAGTGCTGGTGGAGGGCAAGGCACTCGATGCCGGGAAGACCTACCGCGTCGCCATGCCCGCAACGCTCGCAAGGGGAGCCCTTGGCTACTTCACCGTGTGGCAGCGCGAACAGATATCGGAGCAGACCGGGGTAACCGTCGAAACGGCGGTGCGAAGGCTGCTGGACGGCAAGAGCACTTGGCCGCTCGGAGAGCAGGACCGCCTTGTCGGCGACTAGGCTGCTTCTGCTTTGCCTGCTCGCGACGCTTGGCGGGTGTGCCACCTCCGCGTCACCCCAGCAGGACGTCGAGAAGCCGAAGCCGGCCGCCGTCCCGAAGACCGACTTCGACGGCAAGCTGGCCTTCGAGATGCTGCGTAAGCAGGTGGAGTTCGGGCCGCGCGTGCCCGGCAGCGATGCGCACGCGAAGTGCTTGGAGTGGATGGTCGCCACACTCAAGCAGTACACCACGCACGTCGAGACGCAGCCATTCACCGGTACCTACAAAGGCAAGACGCTGCGCATGACCAATGTGATCGCTCGCTTCAACCCCGATGCGAAAAAGCAGGTGGTGATCGCCGCGCACTGGGACACGAGACCCACGGCGGACGAGGAACCGCGGCTGCAGTTCCGCAACAAGCCGATAGACGGCGCCAACGATGGCGCGTCCGGTGTGGCCGTGCTGTTGGAGCTGGCACGGGTGTTCTCGAAGCGTCCACCGAGCATCGGGGTGCAGCTCGTGTTCTTCGATGGTGAGGACCTGGGGCCTTCGATTGACAACATGCTGCTAGGGGCTAAGCACTGGAGCCAGAAGCTGACGAGTCCTAAGCCCGACTACGGCATATTGCTGGACATGGTGGGCGACAAGGACCTGCGCATCCCGGTCGAGGCATACAGCTACGAAGTGGCGAAGGACATCGTGAAGAAGGTGTACGGCATGGCGGAGCGACTCGGCATGTCTAAGACCTTCCCCTTCGAGCTAGGCACGCAAGTGATTGACGACCACGTGCCCATGAACCAAGCCGGCGTGCCGACGATTGACCTGATAGACTTCGAGTACCTCTACTGGCACACGCTGGAGGATACGCTGGACAAGGTGTCAGCCGACTCCCTTCACAAGGTTGGCACGCTGGTGGAGGCCGTGCTACGGGAGGAGAACTAGGCTCCTAATCCCTACCCATCGCGCGCTGGAGTTTGGACCAGGCGGTGCGGGCGTAGGCTTCGGCTTCCGCGATGGACCGCTGAGCGGCCACGAGGCGCGCCCGGGCATCCGTCACCTCGGCGAGGATGGCCTTTCCCTCCTGATACCGCAGGAGCGCAACCCGATAGGCTTCCGACGAGGACTCCAAACCCGCACGAGCCGCCCTCGACACAGCCGGCTGCGCCTGCCATGCCGCCCACGCTGCGGCAACCTCCGCCTCTACCGCTAGTCGGATTGAGCGCATCTCGGCATCCATCTTGCCCGCCATCGCCCTGGCCTCACCACGGGTCGCGCGGCGCTCGCCCCCGTCCGCCAGCGGGAAACTGACGACCAATCCGACCTTGGAGCCGGTTTCGCCCGCCATCCCCCTCGTGCCCATCCAATCCCCCATCACCATCAACGCTAGGTCGGGTCGGGTGGAGAGCTCCGCCAGGCGCGCCCGCAGCTCTTGCCCCTCGCGGGCGTGGCGGATCGCTGCGATCTCCGGCCTCGCCTCCGACTGCGCCAGAGCCTCTGCGAGAGATGCCGGTGCCTCCAGCGGGATGTCCCAGTCACCCAGTGCGAACATCTCCACCTGATCCATGCCCATCGTCTCGCGTAGCATCGCTAGCGCGGAGGCGGCTTCGGCCTCAGCCATCGCGAGCTCCCGCTCCATCTCAGCGGTATCGGCCGCAGCGCGAAACAGGAACGCCTCCGGCAGCTTGCCGGCCTCGTACTGCTCCCGCGTGACGCGCTCTACCTCGCGGGCGCTCTCCACTGCCGCCTTGTTCGCCTCCACGGTCTCACGACGCAGCAGCGCCTCCGCAAATGCTAGGCGTACAGACAGCGCGACGTTCTGCCGTACCACCGCCAAAGTCTCCTCCGCCGACAGCACCTCCTCCCGACCAATGCCTCGTGCCGCAGCTTCCCGCCCGAAGGACCAAGGACGCCACATCAGCGAAGCGTTCAGCACACCGCTCGAGCCGCGTTCCGTCCGCCAGTAGTTGATGGGCATCACCGTCGAGGCGAAGGTCATCGCCCCCTCGCCTGCGGTGCCAACTGCATTCAGCGAGACCTGCGGTACGTAGGGCACCTCGAGCATGGCCGCCCTCGCCTTCGCGCCCTGCACATCCGCCTGTGCCACGCTCAGCATGGGATGCAAGCGGACGGCTCGCTCAACAGCCTGGCTCACACTAGTGGTGGACTGCCCAAGGCTAACACCGCACACCAGCAGCGACACGATCATACTAACAGCTCTCATGATTGCTCCTCTATGGGTGGCAGCGAGGCCGGGTCCTCGCGCCGAATGCGTACTCGGAACCACCGCACGATGTCATCCACCAATGTGTGCATGATGGGTATGTCCAGAAGCGACAGCACTGTGCCGACGAGCAAGCCTCCGACGATCACCGTCCCCAGTGGTTGGTAGGCATCGAGACCGAACTTCGGCGAGAAGGCGATCTGCGACATGACGAGGATGGTGATCAGCGAGGTCATTAGGATCGGGCGCAGTCGCTGCGGACAGGCCCGCGCAACAGCCTCGTTCCGCGGTAGACCCTGCCGGCGATAGCTCATAATCATGTCGATCATCAGGATGGCCGTCACCACGTCCATTCCGCTCAGCATGATGACACCCAGAATGGAGACGGTGGAGAACGCCTGGTGCGTGAGCCAGAGCATGAGGAACACGCCGCTCAGCTCCAGCGGCAGACTTGCTATCATCTGCAACGGCTGAACGAACCCTCCGAACTGCGCCACCAGGATGAAGTACATGAGCACCAGCGCTACCAGCAGTCCGAGCAGCATGACGCGAAAGCTGTCCATCATCTGCGTCATGTCGCCGCGCGCCTCGATTCCGTAGCCCGGCGGCCAGTTCATCTCTGCTGCTGCGCGCATCTGCACGTCCATCGCGACGTCCATGCTGGGGCGTCCGTCCTTGCGGTAGTAGCCGTTCAGAGATATCACCCGACGCAGTTGGTCGTGTTCGATGGCGGTGGGTGCTAGGCGTTCCTCTACACTGACCAGTTCAGTGAGGGGTACCTGCTCTCCGCTCGCACCCGTGAGGTACACACCGCTGAGGTCGCTCGGGTCCTGCCTTTGATCCTCGCGATAGCGAACTTGCACGGTGGTAGGACGCTTGTTGTCGAGGCGATAGAACTCCATTGTGAAGCCGCCACGCAAGGCGTAGTATGCCTGTTCCGCGATCTCGTTGGAGGCGAGCCCATGCCTGGCAGCCTTCGCCTTGTCCACGATCAAGGAGTAGGTAGGTTTTGTCATCTCCCAGCTCAGGTAGGGTTGTGCCATGTCGGGCTTCCCCGTAGCTGGGTTGAGGCTCTTCTCCTGTGCGATGCGCAGAGCCTGGCGTCCCATACTGTCTAGCATGTGCAGGTCTTTGCCGTAGATGATCAACGAGACCGGAGCGGCCGCCGTAGCCATGACGTCCGAGCCCATCTCTTTGAGCTGAATTCGGCGGATGTTAGGTATTTCCACCATCGCTCTTTCGTGGATCCGATCCATGATGCTCCACACATCAGGGCGCCCAGAGTCTTTATCACTTAGCGTGATCATGGCGGAAGCGGAATTCACCTGTCCCATCTGGTACCCCGTGAAGTAGGCTCCGCCCGTGGTCATGCCGGGGCCGCCTTCGGAGCCGATCTCGAAGGCGGCTTGTCGGATCCATCCCTGCCTTCCCCCTTCCTCGATCATGATCTTCTCGAGCTTGCGTACCGCATCTTCCGTAGCCTCAAAGCTGGTGCCCGGCTGCATTTCCATCTGCAGGCTGGCCTGCCCCACGTCCGCGAGTGGCATCATCTCGGACCCGATGAAGTAATACAGCGCAAAGCCGAGGATGACGGTGATACCGATGCGGACGAAATTCGCGAAGCGATGCCTCAGCAACCAGCGTATTAGGCGCTCATACCCTTCCTCCAGCCCAGTCAACCACCTTTCGCAGCGCGCCAGCACCAGGCGGCTGAACCATGTGCGCGTTCGCTCGTCTGGCAGCACCATGTATCGTGAGCAGAGTACGGCGGTGAGCGTAATCGAAACGAGAGTGGAAGCGACGAGACCGAAGATGATAGGCCAACAGAGCCCCTCGAACATGAGCTGTGTGATACCACCGCTGACCATCGGTGGTATCAGCGCAATGACTAACACCGCGGTGCCAGCGATTATCGACCTTCGCACTTCCGCAATGCCAGCGATGGTGGCCGTGCGTCGGTCTTTGCCCATGCGCATGTGACGCTCCACGGCATGCACATCGAGAATCGCGTCGTCTACGAGTCGCCCGATAGCCACCAGCAGACCAATGAGCGTACTCGAGTTGAGACTCATGCCTAACGGCGCCATTGCCAGCACCGCCATGCCGAGCGACGTGGGGATCGCCGTCAGCGCGATGAGCGTCCCGCGAGTCTCACCGAGAAAGAACAGCACGGCCAGCGCGGTTAGTATGATAGCGAGGATCAACTCGTGGATCATGTTGCCGAACAACACGTCCACGAACGAGGCGTTGTTATACGCAACGGTCAGCGCGATACCCGGGTACTCCTTCTCCAACTCTGCCGCGGTCTTCAGCATAGCCGACACCGTCTGAGGCGACCCTGCGTCGGGATTCTGCAGGATGTTTATCAAAACACCCTTCTCGACCTCGTCACCGTGTAGATGGTGAAACGCGGAGCGATTCTCGATAACCGTGTCACGCACATCCGCCACGTCGCCGACGCGAACGACCTTATCACCCTCGGCCATGACGGGAAACGCTGCTACATCCTCGACCCCTCGTGCGAGGGTGTCCAGACGCAGTATTGTTTCCTTCGGGCCGGACGTAATCAGGCCGGCAGGCTTCGCAACGTTGTACCGGTCGATCGCTTCACGAACGTCGAGTATCGAGAGGCCGTACGATGCGAGTCGGCTGCGATCCACTTGCACCTGCATCTGCCGTCGGTACCCGCCGAAGGTGGATACGGTGTACACATTGCGATGCGCTGCTTTGAAGCGGTTCAGCAGTTCGTTGTCTGCCAGCTCTCTCAGGCGAGGCAGCGTCCAGCCCTTGTCGGGATCACCGGTCAGGCTGAAGGAGAGTACTGGCAGGTTGAGAGGGTCTACGCGTAGAATCCAACTGGGCTTCAGGTTGGCACCTGTCATCGGCAGGTCGGCCTGCACCATGTTCAGCAGGCTCTGGACCTCGGTCTGCGCGGCACGCATGTCCGATCCGTACGGGAACTCCAACACTACCATGCTGAAGCCCTCTTGGCTGATGGAGCGGATATAGCGCACGTTTTGGATGTTTACCATCCGCTGCTCGATGGGAGAGGAAAAATACGTCTCCATCTCCTCTGCGGAAAGGCCTGGCATCTCCGTTACGATGCCGAGCAACGGACTCTCCACGTACGGCATGAATCGGCGCGGCATGGTATAAGTCATAGCTAACGCGCCGAGCACTAACATCGCAAGATAGAAGGCCAGTACCGCGTATGGGTGGTCTACCGACCATCGTACGATGTTGAAGCCTTCATGGGGGGCCCCGGCCTGTTCGCTCATCGGGACGCCCCCGACTGCCTCTCGAGATCCATCTTGCACTCAGGGCAGGTGCCCGGCTTGTCGCTCTTCACCTCCGGGTGCATCGGGCACGCCCAAACCTCCTTTGGGGCAGCGGACTTCGGCTCAGAAGGGGTGGACTTCTTGACCAGATCCATCTTGCACTTCGGGCAAGTACCAGGCCCGTTGCTAGTCACCTCCGGGTGCATCGGGCACGCCCATAGGTCCTCCGGAACACGAGCTGGTTTCTCGGCCTTTGGGGCTGGCTTCACCGTGTGGCGATGCTCAGAAGAGTCGTGTGGCTGACCGGGTCCGGGAGACCCGTTGCCCGCGGGAAGTTGTTCTGGACCGTCGTTCCCCCATTCGGTGGGCTGTACCGGGGCCCCCTCGAAGAGGTCCTCGTGGCCGGCCCAAATCACCAGTTCCCCCGTTTTGAGCCCCGATGTGATGGCCGTGTACTCTCCGTCGGAGGGGCCGAGGGTGATCGGGCGCCTCGTTGCCACGTACTTTCCCTGATGCTCGCGAGGCACGAGGTCCATCTTGCATTTGGGACAAGTACCGGGACCGGGACTACTCACCTCTGGGTGCATGGTGCAGGTCCAGTCCGTCGGCTTCCCAGGCTCGCCCCGCTCGACCGCAAGCCACACATAGCGTCTGCCTTCTGCGTCCGTCCTGACGGCAGACGAACGGACGGCGAGCGAGTCGGCGATGCGCGAGGTTTGGACGCGTACCGAGACGAACATCCCGGGCATCAGCGCCCGGTCGGCATTGGACACGATTGCTTCCACGCGGTAGGTGCGCGTCTGCGGGTTCAGTACCGGAAAGACCGAGGTTATCTTCGCCTTTTTTCGAACGGGCCCGCTCGAGATCTCTACCCCGCTACCTACACGCACGTCCCGGCTGAGGGATTGCGGAAGGTCCGCTTGCACTCGTACTCGATCCACGACAGCGAGGCGCACGAGTGGGTCTCCCATCATCACGACGCTTCCTGGAGCAGCGACCCGCTCGGCCACCACTCCGGACGAAAGGGCCTTCACCGTGCGGTATGCTGCCATCGTCGCCATCGCTGTTGCATCCGAGCGTGCTGCTCTCGCCTCGGCTTGGAGCGCCCTGGCCTCCTCACGCGCCTGGTCGAGGCCTGCTTCCGCTCGGCTTATCTCTTCGTTCGCCTCGCGAGCCATCGCGGCGGCCTCCTCCACCATTCGTTGCGCTACGCTCATGCGCCGATCAGTCACCTCGATGCCCTGCTCGGCAGCCTTGGCCTTCGCACGCGCCGTTTGCAGCCGAGCGAATGCGGCGTCTCGCTCGCGCTCCGCCACCTGAAGGTCGTCGAGCGAAACTGCGCCGGACTTATGAAGCCTGCGCTCGCGTTCGTGCGCCTGCTCCGCATAGCGAAGCTCCGCTTGTCGCTCATCCACCTCGGCATCGGCCATACGGGCTTCCTCCGCGGCTTTCGCGCGCTCGGCGACCGCTGTGGCCAATTCGCTCTCGGCACGGAGCACAGCCTTGCTGGCTGCAACGGCTTTCGCTCGTGCGGCCTCGATCATCGCTGCGCGGTCGCGAATCAGCTGTTTGCTCGCCGAAGCCATTGCGGCCTTCGCCGCTGCCATTTGCCGGGCTGCACCGCTCTGGGCTGCGAGCTCCTCGGCGTCCAGCACGGCAACCACCTGACCGGTAGAGACGCGGTCGCCGGGGTAGACGGGGACCCTCACGACACGTCCGGCAACACGGGACACCACCACCTCCTCTTGTAGGGCAGACACGATGCCGGGATACTCCGACGTGCCTCCGAGCGCGCGAAAAGCTGCCTCTTCTACAGCGACCGGAAAAACGCCAGCAGGCGCCTTCATCGCTGTCATGTCCATCGCTTGAGCTTCCACGATGGTCATCGCCCCGGGCGCGCGCTGAGTACTCACGATCCAGCGAACAACCAGCACGCTCACTGCGAGCAGCATGAGCGTAATCCACTGACGGCGCAAGAACGCCAAACCAACTCCCATGTTCCTACCTCCAATTCTCTCTGTGCATAGCAGGCCGCCACCGGGCGCGAGGTGGGCCGTCGGAGCGAGCCAGCCCGGCGACACGAAGACGCCGAGATGATGGGAATGCTTCAGCAGACGGGGATTAGGCGGTGCACAACCCGCGCAGGGCTATGCGACGCGCCTAGGAGGTGATGGGAGGAGCACGGAGAGAGGGTTGCCGGTGCGAGGCAGCACTCGGCGGAGACGAGTCCGACGCGAAGGGGACGGGAACGCGCGCAACGAAGGGGATGAACACAACCAATGACGCGGCGGTGCAGTCCACGTGGGCGGCGGGGAGCGGAACGGGCTCGGTTATCGCGGGAACGCCGATCGGTAGGGCACGCATGCAGCGGCATTCGGGCCCTGGACCCGTAGCCCATCGTTGTGCGGCATGCTCAGCGTCGGAAACACCGAATCCGGCGAGGGCGCCGCAGCAACTCGGCTTCAGCGCCTGGTGCCTTGCGGCGCCGCAACCCATCTCGCAGCCACGCACCGCACACTCGGCTTCCGGCATGCGAGACGGCACGCTCGCCGAGCCCACGGCCAGCGATAGGAGCGCGAGTGCGAGAATGCGTACCGAGCGCTTCACCTTGACGAATATAGCATACTCCGCTCCACGCTTCGCAGTTCCCGAAGCTCGGCATGGCTTGGCGGAGCTAATCGCGGTTTCTTCGTCCCCACAGCGCCACGGCACGGGGGAAGTCGAGCTTCTCGTAGCGTGCGTGTCCGTCCGCATACGCCGTGGGGAAGCCGAGCACGGCAGTGCCCGGCGGGATGAACATCTCGAACGCCTTGTCGGCGGGGATGCCCTCGTGGGTGCTACCCCATGCCCGCTCCATCAGCAAGGGCTTGGTGGCTGTCGAAGCCACTGCCGAAAGCTTGTTCCCACACACGAAGTACATCTCTGGTGTGTCGCCGTTCTGTATCCACGGCGCGATGTCGCGCCCTGCCATGTACAGCGCCCACCAGATCAGTGCGAAGGGCGAGGCGGTCTCGTTGAACACCGTCATGTGTGCGCAGAAGTACATATAAGAGCCGCCGTAGTTGGCCTTCGGGTCCGAGCCGGGGCCTGTCACCGTCTTGCCCCCTATGCCATGCGCGGTGCCTCGATACACCCGCGCAGTTAGCGTCGGACACCGGAACGCATCGTCTCCCTTTACGTAGCGCCCAATCGCATCGGCCAGACACCACTTGTCTTCGGGGTGATCGTAACGCGATCCCCCTTCCACGAAGTGTGCATTGCCTTGGTCGCCTTGGGACTCGGCGGTCGGGAAGCGTTCGTCGAAGTCGGGAGCGTATAGCAGCACCGCCTTGCCGAGCTGGCCGCAGTTGCTGACGCAGGTTGTCTTCCGTGCTCCTTCTCGCGAACGGGCGAACACGGGGAACAGAATGCCTGCGAGCAGGGTGATGATGGCAACCACCACCAGCAGCTCGATCAGGGTGAAGCCGCGCCTACTTACCATATTGCTTCGCGGCCTCTTCCGCCTTGCGCCCGATTTCTTTGCGCTGCTCGGGAGTGAGCTGCTGCAGCTTGCCCATCGCAGAGATCATGGAGGGCTCCTTGTCCGGTGCAGTCTTGCGCTGTCCGAACCAGTAGTACGCCGCCACGGCACACAAGAGGACGCCAAAGATCACCAGTGCCGCAGTGACAGTTCCAACCTTCTGTCGCATCTCACTCCCCCTTCGCGGGCCAGATAGGCCCAGTCTACCGAGACGCGCTGGGCGAGTCAAGCCGTTCGAGCGCGATAGCGATGGCCCTCGGGTACGTCTCGTGCTCCATCGGAAGGATTCGGTGCGCCAGCGACTCGGGCGTGTCGTCCGGCAGAACCGGCACTCTCGTCTGCAGCAAGATCTCGCCGTGATCGTACTCTTCGTCCACGTAGTGCACCGTGCAACCCGACTCGCCCTCCCCCGCTGCGATTACCGCCTCGTGCACTCTTTCGCCATACATTCCCTTGCCGCCGTACTTCGGCAGCAGCGCAGGGTGGATGTTGAGAATGCGTTGGGGGTAGGAGCGGACGACGGCCTCCGGTAGGAGCCGCATGTACCCCGCGAGGCATATCAGGTCAGGCTGCATGGATGCGAGTGTCTCGAGCAGCCGAGCCCCGTATTGCTCACCGAGTTCTTTGGGAGACAGTATGGTGACGGGCACGTCGTGCTCCTGCAACATCGTGAGCGCGGGGGAGTCGGAGCGTGTTAGGATGGCACCTACCACGTCTGCGCTCACGCGACCGTCCCTCGTCGCGGCGATGATCGCTCGCATATTGCTGCCGCGCGACACGCCGGAAGCCATCAGCACGAGTCGAGCACGTCTACCGTTCATCACCTATTACCTACTTTTATCGTGCTTCTGGCACCGCATGGCCCCGTAAGAGGGCACGAACCCGCACGACTGCGAGTGGTGAGGGATAGGTGGAACGCGGACTGCGGAGAGCGCTTTGCGGAGTAGAACGTGCTGAGGAGCGCGTCATGCCGAGCCTGTCGAAGCATGCTTTCTCGGATAGTACGCTCCCGACTTCGGATACTACCATCGCGGCAGTCGGCGTCATGCTTCGACAGGCTCGGCATGACGGACTTCATGGGTACCGATAGGAACGTGAAGACTGACGGACTACCATTCATGGGCATTCCCGCTCACTCCTCCACCCACAGCGCAGTGGCGGCTGCGACGGTTCGCGTGTGCGTGATGCTGACCAGCACCTCGCCACCTCCGGTCATCTCCCGCGCCGGACCGCTCAGAGCTACCATTGGCTTTCCCATGGCATCCGGCAAGATCTCGACGTCGTGCCAACGGAAGGACCGCCCGAGCGCCTTTGCCACCGCTTCTTTAGCCGCAAACCTGCCCGCCAACGATTGCGCCAACGGGTCGGGGCCTATGGCTGTCAGCTCCCTCTCCGTGCATATCCGGCGCGCGAACCGAGGCAGAGAATCTCGGACCAGTCGGATGCGACCGATCTCGATCACGTCCATGCCAATGCCACGCACGCTCATGGTTTGGTAGGTCGTTTCACCGAGATCACGCTGGACGTCGGTTCGATCCGCACCCACCCGCCGTCTCGCGCTTCGATCAGCTTGGCTCCTTCGAGCTTCCATCCCGAGCCTGGGAGCAGCGTCCAGAAAGGCTTCCCATTCGCCTCCTTCGGCACATTCAGCTTCCGCTCTTCATGCTCGCCGATGGCTTGCGTGATGCCTTTCAGCACATCTTCCGGCCGATTGCCATTCGCGAGCATCAATCCGCGACCCAACAGTTTTGCCCCGTACACCGAGTCGACTGCTAACACGAACCCCAAGAAACGGTCCGACTCGCGGAGCTCCGCCGGAGATGAGATTCCCTTCGATAAGACCTCCGCGCTAAGGCGGTCCACTCGCGGGGCGAGCCAGGTCTTCAGCGTATCCGGTTGCAGGTCGAAGGCCTCGGCGGGCGGGATGCGCCCGGCCTCCATCTCCTCGAGCAGCCATCTCAAGAAGAGGCGCTCGCCCATCAGTCCGTTGATCCACTCTTCCGGCTCCCGAAAGCCACCGATGGCGGGAAGCACGGCGTGCCCGTACTCGTGTGCGAGCTCCCTGCAGATCTGCATCGGGTCCGTGAGGGAAGCGATGTCGTAGATGTGAATGGTGTTTCTCTTGATAGGGCGTCCGTTTTCGTCGGGGCCCACCGTGATCCGCTGTTCGCCACCCGGTCTGCCATCACGCTTGAGGAACACGCTCACGGTGCGGCGGTATTGCAGCGGGTGGTCCATGTCCAGTCGCCCAGAGAGCATGTCCCACAGCCGCAGTAGGTAGAGGCATACCCGATCGGCGTAAGATAGGTCTTCGCGCTGCTCCGCAAACACCTCTACGCGAAGGATAGCCTGCATGCCAGCGGCGGCGTCTGCTCTGCGGGCGTATCCGGTGCTGAGAAAGGCGTACACCGTCTTAGGATCGGTGGGATCGGAAATCGGATGAGGGACCTCCTTCATCGCCGTGCGAACGATCAGCCGCTCGCCCGCTACGCGGGTATCCACGACACGTGCCTGCGTGCTCTCTGGGAAAGCCAACGGACTGGCTGCAGCAGTGCGCTCCGACGTGCAGCCCACCAGCCAGACGCCCGAGAGTGCCGCGAGAATGCCAAGCGCGCGAAAAGCTGTCATGCCCCTCCTAACTCGTTCACATGCCGAAACCGGCGCACGAATCCATCGCCTAGTGTACACTCAGGAAAACAACGTGTGCTCTCAGCGAGGTTCGACTGCAAAAGTACCCTCGTGAACCGCTATTGCAAGGTAACATGCTCGCACACGAGTGGCAGGAGAAGTCCTATGATCGGTTTTGCGATGCTCGTTCTGTCAGCCGTAGCCCATCTCGGAAGCCAGGAGCACGCTTTCTGGCAGGACGAGATGGTGGCCGACGAGCAGATACGACAGTTGGCTGCGACGGTCCCCGAAGACTCGGACGCGCCGTCCGCGGTAGTGCTCGATCGAACGGTAGTGGTGCTGTTCAAGGACGGCAAGTCTTACGAGGTCACGCAGCACGCTGTGAAGATTTCGAAGGAGACGGGGCTGAACGAGGGCTGGGAGAGCGATTACGTATCTTATAACAGCTTCTACTCCAAAGTCCCCTTCTTCGAGGCTCGCACCCTCCTGCCCGACGGCGAAGTGGTAGCGGTAAAGCAGTCGGACATTCGTCGTTCCGTAGTGCAGGAGGGGCGCGGCTCGATCCGTTTCGACTTTCCTCGCGTCACCGTAGGAGCCATCTTGTACTACGCCTATGTGGAGGAGTACGAGCGCGAAGTGATGCCGGGGCATTTTGCAGGCTCATGGAGGTACTGGAGCGGTACCCCGGTAGTCCGCAGCACGTTGGTTATCGAATCCCCCGCCGAGACGGCCCTCCGCATTCGACACGTGAACGGCTCGCCACAGGAAAGCACAGAGATGATCGATGGCGGCAAGCGAGTTCGAAAGACGTGGCAGATGGAACGCTTGGAGAAACTGGACAAGGAACATTGGATGCCGCCGCCCGACGAGATGTGCCCGTTCACAGAGTACACGACCACCGCAGCATGGTCGGACATCTCAAAGTGGTATTGGGGTGTCACCTCCCCGATGATGACCCTCGGCAACGAAGCGGAACAAGCCATGAAGGTAGCAGTCGGAGACGCCACGGAGCCTCTGACGAAGGCGGAGAAGATCTGGGACTGGGTGACGAAAAACCTTCGCTACGTTTCCACTGCTCTGGGTGACGGTACGCACAAGCCGGTTCCGCCAGACGAGACTTTCAAGCGGCAGTTCGGCGACTGCAAAGACCAAAGCGTGTTCCTGGCTGCGGCACTGAAGAAACATGGAATCCAATCGCAGCTTGCCTTACTCGCCGCCAGCCAGAAGCGCAAATTCGACGATTCTCTGCCGAACATCCACCGCTTCGACCATGTCGTCGTCGTGGCCAAGGTGGATGGGCAGGATTATTGGCTCGACCCGGCCGCCGGTCAGTCGCTGTTCGGACTGGTGCCGGAGTCGGTCCGCGGCGTCCCCGTGCTGCTGGTAGACGAGAGCGGTGGCTCGGTGGTGACCGCGCCGAAGCGCAACGACTTCGAGCCGGACAGCACGCGGAGCGTGCTGTCTATCGAGCTGATGGAAGACGGGGCTGCGAACGTGATGGTGCGCATCCAGACTCCTCCAGGCATCCGCAGAGAAATCGACGACCCGAAAGTGGAGGACAGCAAGAAGTACTTCGATCAAGTGTTCAAGACCATGCTGGAAAGCCTCTTCCCCACCGTTAAGGGCGTCGTGGTCGAGATATCGGATCCGGATAAGCTGGGTCAGATGGGGGAAGTCGTCGTAAAGGGCAAAGCGTCGAAGGTCGGCACACGGATCGGCGACATGCTCCTTCTCGACGTGTTGACCGAGGAGGCCGAGGATACGGAGATAGACATGGAAGACTATGTCGGCAAGAATGGCAAACGCGATCATCCTTTCGTGTTCGTTGCCGACGACCCCGAGGAAGACGAGATCGAGGTGCGAGTGCCTCCGGGCTGGGAAGTGGTCGAGTGCCTAAAGCCTCTCGAGTTGACTCGACCCGGAATGCGCTGGACGCGCACCGTTACCAGGGATGGCGAGTGGATCCGAATCAAGTCGCGTACCGAGTACTTTGAAGCGAGGCTCCCGGCATCCGACCTAGACAAGGTGCTGGAAGCGGAAGAAGCTTGGCGGAAAGCCTCCGAAGGCAAGGTTGTACTGCGTGTGCCAGCCGGCAAATAACCGCGGTTCGGGACGTCGGCTCATGGGCTACGCAATACTCGAGCGAGAGGAAACGTTGCAGGCCAAGCGCATTTGCTGGGTGGCCAAATGGCAAAGACCGCGGTACACTGTAGGAGACCGTTTAGCAGGGGGCCCGTGACCGGCGGTTTCTTCGGGTGCAGCGGTCTTGGCCGTGAACCTTTCGGGACCTTCGGCACGTCCTCTGCAACGAGAGAAGGGCAGAGCAAAGCCTGCCCTCCATAAGGACACACATAAGTCCCTAACCTGATGGTGAGTTCTGACCAAGCAAACAAACAAATAACAATCAAGACCTGACATGGTTCTCATTCTGTGGGAGAACTCGATTAGACTCTGACCTACACCTGCCGAGCTGACCCTCGGCTTCCTTTTTTAACGCAGGGCGCCCTCGGGCCCGCCCTACCCCGATCTAGGTCCGATGCAAAGATGGCTGCAGGTACAATCGTCCCAACCCTCGAGGCTCCAACTCTCATGGAAAGGTTGTGGTGTAGATGGCAACACTAGCACCGGTCAAGCGCTGGACGCTCGACGAAATGGACCAGCATGGGACGGGTAAGGTCGCTCGGCTGCGAAGGCTCATGTATCGGCACGGACCCGGCAACGGCACGATGCTGCTCCTGCCGATTGACCAAGGCCTAGAGCACGGACCGCGCGACTTCTTCCCGAACCCAGACTCTGCCGACCCTGAGTACGAATTGAAGCTGGCGAAGGAAGGCAACTTCAGCGCAATCGTCTTTCAGTACGGCCTCGCCGAGAAGTACATGCGTTCGTACGCCGGCCACGTTCCGCTGGTACTCAAGGTGAACGGTAAGACCGAGATCCCGCCCTCCGATGCCGCTCTCTCTTGCATGATTGCCGGCGTGGAGGACGCATGCCGCTTGGGCGCAGACGCTGTCGGCTATACGCTGTATGTCGGCTCGCCGAATCAGTACGAGGACTTCGCGAACTTCCAGCAGGTGCGGCGGGAGGCGGAGCAGCTCGGCATCCCGATCATCGTCTGGGCTTACCCGCGCGGCGAATACGTGGACAAAAAGGGTGGCGCGGAAAGCGTGTACGCGATTGACTATGCCGCACGCGTGGCCTGTGAGCTGGGCAGCGACGTCGTGAAGATCAACTTCCCGAAGAAGGTCTCGCCCGAGAAACAGGCGATGATGCCCAAGCCCTACAACGAGCTTCAGGAGAGCGATGCGGAGATGATCCGCCGCGTGATCGCCTCGGCAGGCAAGCAGTTCGTGATCATATCCGGCGGCTCGAAGGATACGGACGAGGAAGTAGTGCGGAAGGTCGAGCTTTCGATGGAAGCCGGCGCGACGGGCCTCATCTTCGGTCGCAACGTATGGCAGCGACCTTGGCCGGAGGCGATGAATATCGTGGCTCGGTTCCGAGAGATACTTCTGCGCTACAGCCGCTGAGACAGCGCTCTTCTCTTCGCTCTTCGGCCCGGCCAGAAAGCCGGGCCGCAACGCATTTGTACGGTCGCAGCCACACTCCCTCTGGACCGGTTGGTTTCCGACTAGACGCCGCAACCGAAGCGTTCCGCCCTCCCTCCGACTCTTTTTTGGACAGGGGACATAGAACCCCAGGTGTTCGGAGACATCGAGAGCGCCTGGTCCCTGCCCGCGCCGCCCGGCTTATCACAACCTCCTGTCGCCGGGAACGCGAAACCACCTGCTATCCATGCACGGGGAAGCGAGCGGTGAGCGCCTGAACCTCTTCGCGAAGAGCCGCTCGCACAGCCTCGTCCGCACGGTGGCGCAGGCCGCGTGCTAGCAACGACGCGATCTGGCGCATCTCGGCTTCCTTCATCCCTCGTGTGGTAACGGCAGGAGTACCCACGCGGATCCCGCTGGTGACGAACGGCTTCTGCGTGTCGAAGGGGATCATGTTGCGGTTCGTGGTAATGTTGACCTCGTCCAGCGCGATCTGCGCCTCCTTGCCCGTGCAGCCGAACGGTGTTACGTCCGCCAGCGCGAGGTGGCTGTCCGTCCCGCCCGCGATGATGCGAAAACCCTCTTCCTTCATCCCTTCGGCCAACGCTTGTGCATTCAGCCGAACCTGACGCTGATAAGCTTTGAACTCGGGGCGCAGCGCCTCTCCGAAAGCCACCGCTTTGGCAGCGATGCAGTGCATCAGCGGCCCGCCTTGTACGCCGGGGAACACAGTCTTGTTGATGGCCGCGGCGTGCTCCTCTCCACAGAGGATCAACCCACCTCGTGGTCCACGCAGCGTCTTGTGCGTGGTAGAGGTAACAAAATGTGCGTGAGGCACGGGGCTCGGGTACTCACCTGCAGCGATGAGGCCGGCCGGGTGAGCCATATCCACCATCAGCAGCGCACCTGTCTCGTCCGCGATCTGCCGGATCAGTGCGAAGTCAATCACCCTCGGGTAGACGGTTGCGCCCGCCACGATCAGCTTCGGCCTGTGGCGGAGTGCTAGATCGCGCAGCTCGTCGTAGTCAATTACCTCGGTGTCCTTTCGCACGCCATAGGGGATGACGTTGTAGAATATGCCGCTGAAGTTGACCGGGCTACCATGGGTTAGGTGGCCGCCGTGAGCGAGGTTCATGGCCATCATGGTGTCGCCCGGCTGCAGCACCGTGAAGTACACACCCATGTTGGCCTGCGCGCCACTGTGAGGTTGGACGTTGGCATGCTGTGCACCGAACAGCTTTTTCGCACGTTCGATGGCCAGGTTTTCTGCCACGTCCACGTTTTCGCACCCGCCGTAGTAGCGCTTCCCGGGATACCCCTCCGCGTACTTGTCGGTCATGACCGAGCCAAGCGCCTCCAGCACGGCACGGCTTGCGATGTTCTCGCTCGCAATCAGCTCTAAGTTGCGCTCCTGTCGCTTCTTCTCGGCCTCGATGGCAGCATAGACCTCGGGGTCGGTCTCAGCAAGTGACGCGGTGCGAAGTCGCTCAACGTCGGCGTTGGCGTATGCGGATTCCATAATTCCTCCTTCCTCGAGCTTCATTGCTCGAGGGCTTCTATCTTCGCCAATCGGCGAATGTGTCGCTCCTCGTTGGAGAATGGCGTGCTAACGAACATGTCCAGCACAGCGATAGCCGCGTCGGGGTCGGTGGTCCCACCGCCTAGGCACAGCACGTTGGCATTATTGTGGCTCCGCGCGAGGAATGCTTCCTCCTCGTTCGCCGGGTGCGCTGCTCTGATTCCGGGCAGCTTGTTTGCGGCGATGCACATGCCGATCCCGGTCTTACACACCAAGACTCCCAGGTCGGCTTTGCCGCCGGTTACACGGTCGCATACAGCGTGCGCGAAGTCCGGATAGTCCACGGCTTCGAGCCCGCTCGGGCCGAGGTCCTCGGTTTGGAAGCCCCTATCCGCCAGCCATGCTCTGGCTCGCTCCTTCAGTTCGTATCCAGCGTGGTCACTGCCGAGTGCGATTCTCATGTTCGGTCCGCCGGATTATACCGAGGGTCCGATGGGCGACCGGCTGACACCGGGCCGGTCGAGCCCAACGAGTGATGGTACTTTGGTACTGAATCCGCCCTGCGCCCGAGGCATCGGCTCGGAAACCACCCCGCTTCCGGGACCGAAGTGTGAAAACGTCGTGAGTCCCCCGCTAAAAGACCCTGTGTTCGGCAGGAATCCGGTTATAATGGTTTTGCTCTGACGCATCTGAACGTCGGGCCGCGTGTGCATTGTTTGGCCCCACTTTGATTGTCGCTGGATGAGATCAAAAGGAGGGTGGCGACTTATGAGGCGAACTGCCTTCATGTCGCTATTAGTCGCGTCTGTTCTGTCGCTCGGCCTGACCAGCCAGGCGAGAGCGCATAACGCGTACTGGACCGGCTCGTTTACCTCCACGGGAGAGGACGCCGCTGTGTTCCTGGAGCACGTGGACGAAGCCCCGTGGGCGGGCTGGGTCATTGTTACGGTTACGAACGAGAGCGACGTTGCGTGGGGAGATTTTCACTTCAAGATCTTCTCCACGGGACAGGACGTCTCGAACGTGGATTGGGTCGTGGATCCGCCCTATGAGCCGCAGGGCCGCAACTTCGACTACTGGGTGGTGGACAACGCTCCGCCAACCGGTGCGACGTTGGACCTGTACTTCTGGAGTGATCCGGTTCTGGTTGGCGAGACAGTAACGCTCAGCGTCTATAACGTCAACCCGGATCACGTCAACTTCGGTGTCTGCTTCTACCCGACACCGGTTCCGGAGCCTTCGACCCTCGCCGCGTTGGCAAGTGGCATCGTGGGCCTCGCTGCGCTCGCCCGCCGACGGGCACGCTAGCAGGCTCGCTCGATTGTCGTTTCAGGGGCCGCGCCGCTCCCCCGTTCTATCAGTGTGCGTTGGCCGTCCCGAGTTGCGCAGACTTTGGCTACGAATAGAAACGTTGTGAAGCCCCGGCGAAGCTCGCCGGGGCTTCGACATCGAACGGCCACGAGTCGAGGTGTGACAGGTACACTGCCTTCGTGTCGCAAGTTCCCGGCGGGACTACCGTAGCCCGCGCGTCCGGCATCATGATCGCCGCGATCCTTCTCTCCCGCATTCTCGGTCAGGCGCGGGAGACGGTCATCGCCTTCCGGTTCGGACAGGGCGTGGATGCGGACATGTACCGCGCGGCCTTCTCGGTACCCGACCTCCTCTTCTTCCTCATAGCGGGTGGCGCTCTCTCCTCTGCATTCATCCCGGTGTTCTCGGAATACTTCCACACGGATCGTAAGGAAGAGGCATGGCGGCTTTTCGGCATCATGGCCACGTTCATGGGTCTAGTCGTCGGCGGCTTCGTGATCCTCACCGAAGTGTTCGCCTACGAGTTGGTTCGTGTGGTGGCCCCGGGATTCGGCCCGGAGCAAGCTGCTACCACGGCCTACCTCAGCCGAATCGTCCTGCCGGCACAGTTCGCATTCTTCCTCGGAGGGCTGCTGTTCGCAACCTTCTATGCGCGCAATCACTTTCTGACGCCGGCGCTCGCGCCGAACATCTACAACCTGGGCATCATTTGTGGGGCCCTCTTCCTGGTGCCCGTCGTCGAGCCGCCCGTGTCTGCCCTCATGTGGGGCGCGCTCGCAGGAGCGATGGTAGGCAGCCTCATCATCCCCGTGTGGGTATTTCGCAGGACCGGTGGCGTGTACAAGCCAGGCCTCGACCTGAAGGACCCCCGCGTGGTAAAGGTGTTCAAGCTGATGCTGCCCGTGGTGTTAGGCCTGTCGCTGCCGGGAGTGTATGCATTGCTCGTCCGCGCGATGGCCTCCACTGCCGACCCCGGCTCCGTCGCAGCCGTGGAGAACGCGAATCGGATCATGCAAGCTCCGCTCGGCATCTTCGGTCAGGCGCTCGCACTCGCAGTGTTCCCGAGTCTCTCGCTTTTTGCCGCACGCAAGGAGTGGGACAATTTCTCGGCGACCCTGCATCGGAGTCTGCGGGTAGTGCTCTTCCTGACTATCCCGGCCTCGGCCCTTCTCCTAGCCGTGCCGGAAGACATTCTGCGCACGCTGCTGCAATATGGGAAGTTCCGACCGGAAGACACCGAGTACGCGGCATCGGCGCTGCGCCTATTCGCTATCGGCGTGCCCGCATGGTCGGCGCAAGCGGTGTTGATGCGCGGGTTCTTCTCGCTTCAGGACACACTAACACCTGTCATTCTCGGCACGGTGACGACTGCAATCTTCTTGCCGCTCAGCTGGGCGCTTATGCACACCGAGATCGGCTACGCTGGGTTGGCGCTGGGGGTATCGCTGTCCGCAACGCTCCTGTTCGTGCTGATGCTGGTCGGCATTCGCAGGAAGATCGGGACTCTGGAGGGACGGCGCTTGACCGGCCTGCTAAGTGGATCGCTGGCAGCCGCAGCCCTCGCGTCCGGCATCGGGGTACTCCTGGCAGGATTGGTGCGAACCGCACTGCTGCAGAGTGTGGGACAACCGAACGTGGCGTCCGCCCTCGCGGCCCTAACGTGCCTCTGTTGCATCGCAGTGATGTACCTATGGATTGGCAAACTGCTCGGTTTGGAGGAGACGAAGTACGCGCTCAGCATGGTAGCACGCCGCTTCGGCACCCGAAAGCAGCCCGACGAGGGCCCACCTACGAGCTAAACGCACGAACACTCTCATCAGCGAGTGTAGAACGAGGCATAGACCAGACTGTCGCCGCGGCGGTCGGTAACAGCCCATTCCGTCATGCCGAGCTTGTCGAAGCATGCTCTGGATTTTCGCTGCGGTTCACGTCGTAGGCGATGGGCATGTGGCACCTAGTGTCATGCTTCGACAAGCTCGGCATGACGATTGCAGGTTCGCCGTGACGTACTTATGCCAACCTCAGTGCGGACCGATGTCTAACAGTGCACGGAGCTGCAGCCATTCGATGAGCAGGAAGTACATGCGGTCAATCATCAGGATGAAGCGGTTCATGATGGTCGATCCGAAGATCGCACCGAACGCGATCATCAGCAGCCACCTACCCATCTGGGCGGTGCCACGTACCGCCTTGAACTTCTGCTCGAACGAGAAGAAGAAGTAGGTCAACACGCACACCGTGGTAGCAACTAGTATCAGGTTGTTGATGGCAGTAGAAATGAAAACCTGGTCGGGCTGCACCACCTCAGGCTGGACCAACTGCCATTGCGTTGGCACTATCGGCACCATAGAATCCTGCACCTGCGGCAACCACCGATTGGACCATGCCTTGAACTGCTGGCCGGCCCACAAGCCGAGAAAGATACCGATAGGGATGCGACTGAGCCACCCGTGCTTACGGGAGAAGACCGTGAAGCCTAGCAAGGCCACGGGAACCGGTAGCACCCACAGATAGTAGCCCCTGTCGTAGAAAGGGATCCACCATAGCTGCCGCAGCTCCTCGGTCCAAACGAGCGCGATGACGGTACCGGCACCCAGCCCGAGAAAGATGTGCTCCACCAGCCTGTAGAACTTGTTCTCACGATACAGAATGGAGTACAGACCGATCGTGGAGATGGCGCCCGCAGTCACGAACCACCACTCCTTGCTGAACATCGGTTGCAACTCGATAGCAAGGAAGTTCCCCAGCATTCTCTACGCTCCCCTCGTCTCAGCACTCTTACGTGCCATGACCATTGCGACGTTGCCCACGATGATGGCGAGTGTCAGCAGAATCATGGCCGCTGTGAGCGGTGTCATATACTCCCGTCCCAGCCCGTAGGCCATCTTGGACGCGTCCTCAGTCGGACTCAGCTTCCGGTCCTCGGCCATCATCGTTTCGAAGTCATAGGCTCCACGCGCACCGAAGGCGACGCCTGCGAGTTGACCGGACTTCTGGTATGGAAGAGCTTCTGGAAACATGACGCCGGTGCACATCAGTCCCATCGGAACGATGCCGTGCACCCGCTCCACCCATAGCAGGTAGCTAGCCGATGCCGAGACGTCCACTACCACAATGAACTCCTTCAACGACTGGACGTCCTTGAGCATCTCGGACTTGGTAGCGGGCTGTCCGCGCACCTCGGCCTTGTCCAGCGCGCCCCGGATATTGCTGGTAAGCGACTGAATGTACGCATCGCCGGCCGGCATAAACCCTAGACTGACCCAGTTCTTTCCCTCGATGTACGGGGGATGGTGTGGTTCTCGGGCCACCTCTACTAGAGAACTCAGCGCGAAGCCCGCGGCCGCCGGCTCGGTGAGCGAAATCACCGCAATCCGGTGGTTCTTCCTCATGCACAACCGTACCAGGGCCTGGTAGAGCGGAAGCGTCTCGCCTCGCGAGGACATGGTCCAGCCCGAGGAGATAAAGACCAGGCTACCGTCCGGCGCGTCGTTGATCAGATCGAACAGCTTCCGAGACTGGGGAAGTGGCTGATTGGGCAGGGATACCGGATATACGATGAAAACGGACACGACGATAATCAGGATCAAATAGAGGATCCTGCGGTCAATAGTCTGCAGCTTCTCCCACGTCGTGAGAGGATGGGTTTGGTTTTCGGTCTGCATTTCCATGCTACACGTCCTAGTCGAACAGTGCACCGCGCTCCAGGTTCAGCCAGATGCGCAATGACATGGCCAATAGGCCGACACCGATTCCGAACTCGACGGCACGCAGTGCCGGCGTGTTGATGACAGTAAGCAGCCACTGGGCCACGTTCTCCAGCCTCAGCGATCCCACGAGCGTATCGGCGGGGATGAAGCTAGTCAGGAACTGGCCGAGCGGCAGGAGGCCGAGAAACACGATTAGCGCGCACAGCATCAATATGGAAGCCTCTATCGAGCGTAGTCGGAACGCCCGATACGCGGCGGACATGATGAAGAACGCAATCATCGAGAACATAGCAGCTTCCATCTGAGCGAACATGTTCTCGAAGAGAAGCTTGTGTGCGTCCTGGAAGAACTGAGGCGCAGAGTACGGGTTGTCAGGGCTGCGATACTGGAGCACTATGAACGCCATGACCGGTATGCACAACAGCAGAACGAAACTGAACACCCAGTTCTCGCCGCGTTTCCGTATCCTGCTGCCGTGCACTCGCAGCAGCGAATACACACCTAATCCGAGCAACAGACCCGCCATCACGTTCGTCATGGGAGTGATGGTGTCGGATATACGCGGTGTTAGGAAGTTCTGACCTTCGGGATACCCGAATGTACCTGTCGGGAAGAAGAACTCGGTCGCCCAGAACAGACCGGCCAGAAACACACAAGTTGCGATGATCCAACGTCGGAACCGGGTGCCGACACGCGCCAGCAGCAGAATGATGATCAGGGAGACAATGAGGATGCCGATAACGGCCAACCACCACATTGCCCCATGGAGGATGAAACCGTTCACGAAGGTGACGTGCACGCGAAAGGCCTGGGCTGCCTGCCACGACTCTGCGATGGAAGCGATCGCCTCTGCCGGTGTCAGACCCGCTACACGTACAGGCCCCACTTGCGGAACCTCCAGCACCCCGTCCATCTTGACCAGGCGCGTATATTGCTGACCGCCGACGAAAACCCGCACCTCACCGTTGGAGACGATGCGTCCTTCGTCGTCGAGCTGGAGGCCTTCTAGGCGGAACTCTGGCTGCTCGGCGTACTTGCGTTGCTTGCCCAGCTCTGCGAGCATCTCGGCCGCTTCGGACGGCTTCTTATCGGCAAGCTGTTGCCTACCGAACGGTGGGACATCAACGGTGCCATCCTGCCCGACTGTGTATTGGGCGACCTTGCCCTCGATGTTGATGTAAAGCCTGTCGCCTGCACGAATCGTCGACTCTTCCTCGGGGCCCTGGGCCAGAGCAGCGGTGAAGAAGCCTATGGACAACAAGCCGAGGACGACAGAAAGATAACGGGAGAAGAGCAATCTGCGCCCCATCTACGACCCCCCTTTGGGCGACGCGCCGAACAGCGCGTCCCAGCCACCCGGGCCGAACAGCCCTTTGAACTTCATCAGTTCTTCGTTTCCAGTGAACGTGGCGATGGAGACACATATGACGCCGACCAGGATGCTCAGCAGGATGAGCGCCTTACAAAGATCCTGCCCCACGATGCTTCCCATCAGCACCGGCTCTCGCGAAAGAAACGCGCTGCCTGCGTAGAACTCGTCTCCGATGATCACGTAGTCGCAGGCGGCGACGAAGAACGGCGTCTGTGTGGTCTGGGTAGAACCTGCGACTTGTATCGCGCCTACGATGTTGCCCGACTCGGCCAGAATCAAAGACTCCGCAAAAAACTCACCCAACAGGAACGCTGCCGCCACCCGTTCGCGCTGGATGAGACCCGCGACACCGGCGGCGAATGCGAACTGCTGAGCGGCGATGAACCGAACCGAATCGGGATCGTAGGCTTCCGCTCGGTCCTCAGCCCGGTAGGCGTCCTGGACAATCTCCTGAGCGACCGCATACACCGCTGCGTCAATGCAGGTTAGTCGGATCGGGTTGCCATAACGCGCGGCCGTCTTCGTGATGTACGCGAAGATCTGGAGTGCCTGGACGGAGATGATGTTTAGCCCGCCGATGCCCGGCACCATAAGAATGGGACGGCCCATCTCCAGGGCGCGTCCCACGGCCTCGTCAATGGCCGTCAAGCCTGCGATGCGGCGGATGTAGAGCTGTTTGCCACGCTTCGCCAGGGTGATCATGGACAGAATGAAGATGGCGAACAACCCGTACAGGATGACGATGAACCAGTTCTGATCAGCGTGTTGCATTCGCTGTGTCCTTTTCTGGCCCCCTCTTCGCAGCAGCGCCTTCTTCGAGCCTTCGGATCAGACGCTCGATGTTGTCCCGGTCTTCGAAGAACTGCGTATAGTTGTCGAAGGCGGTCATGCCGCTGAAGGGGACGACGAACGGAGAAACGACGATTGCGGCGTTCGCGGCGACTCGGGCGATGGGCTTGTGCATCTCGAGCCAAAGGATTGCCGGGACAGTGAGCCCCCAGCGCTCCACCTTAGAGGCGAGCAGTTCGGTTATCCTATCCTTGTCTTCTTCGGAGAGCGGCTCATCCCAAAGTCGCATCGTTCCGGTACCAATACCCCACAGCCCGTTCGACTTCCTGCTTCCGGTCGCCGAATCGAAGATAAACGCCGCGGAAAGCTTCGAGTCGGCTCGGCTTCTCGAGAGGCAACAGCTTTACTCCATGCGCGTCGGCTCTGGCTCGCTTCACATCCTTCCACGCAATGTGGGTCACGTTAATGCCCCACCGCGCGCTTGCGCCGTCCTCCGCAATCCGGTATCGAACTGGCAGAAGAAACTCCGACGTTGCGCCGAGCACGACCGCTGGACCGACGACCGCCAGTGCAACCGAACCGGCCACGAAGAAGCCCACCAGACCCGCGAATGCCGCTGCGACCAGCACGGCGGCAACCTTCTCCGGCTGCTGCGACGAAAGCGACACCGTCCATTCCAGCACCGGCGGCTCCTCTGGCATTCTGCTCTCCGACTGACCTACAATCTGGCTAGACGTTTGCATGACACGACGCGTCAGGTTCTCCTGGGAGGATTCGTTCCGATGCTGATTCCACTTTTAGCTGCCGCACTCCTTGTCTCGGCCAACCGCAACACTTCGGTGACCGTCGAGATGAAGCCGGTGCTCGAGGGAGTGCAGAAGGAACGCAGACAAGGTAAGCCCCAGGGAATCCTGCTCGGCGAACCTCCAAGCTTCCTGCGCAAACCTATCTCAGGAGTCGTAAAGTACGGGACGCTGCGCCTCGATGGCGATGACTTCGTCGTGGCCGTCTCGATGGACCAGCCCGAGGACTGGACGATCTACCTGGATTCGGACCGGAACGGGGAGTTCGGAGACGGGGAGAGGCTGGTCACCAACCGAGCACAGACCAAGGCTGTAGGGACGGATGGAAAGCCGTTCGACATGTTCACGGTGGTCGCGCAGACGACTCTATACCGCACCCAGGATGACCAAAGGCTGGCCTATCCTCTTACGCTCGCCATCGCCCAGCCCGCGCCGACATCCCCAGCCCCAAAGGACACCATCATCGTCGTGCGCGATTACATGCGTGCCGGCAAGGCCAAGATCGGCCAGCGCGAATACGACCTCGTGTTGGACGACCCTGCGGTGAACGGCCACTTCACTCTGGGTGGCAACGCTGCTGCCGACCTGGAGCTGCTGATCGACCTGGACGGGGACGGACACTTCAACCCCTTCTTCGAGAAGCTTCCGCTGGACGGCGCCTTCCATCTGGATGGCTCGGCATATCGGGTGACTAGCATCAACCGGTCGGGCACACGCCTAGTGCTCGGGGGCGGCGATGCGGCTGCTGCAACCGAAAACAGCCCCAACTTCTGGGGGACGGCCAAGGGAGACACGATCGCTCCGTTCGAAGCCCCGCTGCTCGACGGCAAAACGCTTAGGTTTCCGGACGACGTGAAGGGTAAGAAGGTGCTCTTCATGACCTGGTCCAGCCTGCGCCAAGACTGTCCGCCCATCATGCGGCAGCTATCGGCTATGCAGGACCGCCTCGCCGACACAGGCCTGCGGGTTATCGGCATCAACCTGGACGGCAAGGAGCAGAGGGATGCTGTGAAACGAGTGTTGCCCGTGACACTTCCGAACGCGCCGCACATCTTCGAGGGCACGGGCCTTTCGGGGCCTGTCGCCCGACGCCTGGGGGTGACACGGGCACCCGCAATGCTGCTAGTGGACGGGGACACCGGCCGAGTGATCGTCCCCTTCCACGAGGCAGAGTGGGCGAAAGCCAACGACTGGCTGGCAAAAGCCCTTGGCCTGCAAACGAAGGGCACTGGATTCCCGCCTTCGCAGAAATGACAGGGACTACTCATCCTCGGCGCGTTCTCATCATCCCAACATCGGTATGCTATTGTCATTCCCACCTTCGCGGAAATAACAGGGACTACTCATCCTCGGCGCGTTCTCATCATCCCAACATCGGTATGCTATTGTCATTCCCGCGAAGGCGGGAATCCAGGAATGCTTCCATTCCGCTGGCCGGAGCCGCCGGGTATGGCGAGGGAGAAACGGCAACCGCCACCCTCCCGCTGTCACTCCGAGGCGAAGCCGAGGAGCCCCTTTCCGAACCTCCCACCTGCCGCATCCTAAGGTCCTCCGCCATCGCCCCTCCGCCTTGATACACACGCACCGGTTGGGGGAGAAAGGGATTCCTCGCTGCGCTCGGAATGA
>JABRVX010000001.1 GCA_039961735.1 Fimbriimonadia bacterium | reverse complement strand
CCCCCCGAAAGCTCAGCCATGCTAACCCCCTTTGTGCCCTTCGGCTGATAGTGGGCACGCTACCAAGATAGCAAAACCCCCGGCCCTTGTCAAGCCTTGTGCCGAGGATTACGTCAGATCATTCGCGCGGTGCAGGAGTCGAACAGCATAACCGGTCACGGTGGATTTCATGCCTTTGCCGCCCGGGGCACCGACCCGTCCCTATCCTGTCATCCCTCGGTCACGGGCGGGAGGGTGTGCCGACAGGTCGGATTGGTGCCGACTCCCTCGGCATGACGGGGTGGTGACGCGTGCCTCTGTGCCGCCTACCGCCTCGGCGCATCACCCTGCGGCTTCATGTCCACCGCCGCGCCCATGCGCACCAGCTCGTCGTGCAACATTTTGGCCTTCCGCATCGGAATGCCGTGTAGCAGCGTGACGGGCAAGCTGACCAGCATGTCCTTTACCTGGTTTCTCGGCAGCGCAAGCACCTGCTGCAGCCTGCCGATAAGCGGCTCCACCTGCGGACCCGGCGCGACGAGGATGAGGTCATAGGGCCGCGGGTCCTCCTCCAGTGCGATGCCCTTGGCCAGATGTTTCATGTGACCGGTCTCGGACGAGGCCAGCGGGATTTCGTGATCGCACTCTTCGCACAGCGCAACCTCGGTGCGCTCCGAGAACCGCTGGAGCGAGCCGCAGAAGCCGCACTTGACCTCTATCACCCGCAACGGCTTCCCGTCCTCCACGGCGACCCGGCGATGGCAGTTATCACACGTGAAGTCGCCAGCCGGCGGGGCTAAGAAATAGGTCTTCGAGTGGCAATAGGGGCACAACACTGGGACCCCGGGCACGTTCTTCGCCGCATAGAACTTCGTGCCGGAGACGATGAGTCCGATCGGCGTGACAGCCAGGATGATCCAACCCACCGTCGACACGGGACCTCCGCCGCCGTACCGACCGAACAGGAATCCGAGGAGAGCGACCACCAGACTGCCGATCAGCCAGTAGATGCCGGCCTCGATGTCCTTCTCCGCCACGTCAGAGCGTCGAATCGGTTCTGCCATAGCACACCGCCTCGTGAAGGTACAGCACAGATTCGACGGGATGAGGATTCCTCCCTTCGGCCCAACGCGGAAGGAGCAGAGCGGATTTTGCGGAACACTCTCTCGATGACCGGCTCAACGAAACGCTTCACCCTCCACGACTGCTTCACCAAGGACCTGTTCAAGCACCCGCTCCCAACGCATCCGCACTGGATGAAGGATGGAAAAACCCTTTGCTATATCCACACGGCGCCTGGGCGGGACTGCACCACGCTGTGGCAGTTGGACACTGGGAACGGCAAGCGCGAGCCGCTGATTGACGTGCAGAAGGTGCGCGTGCGGCCGAAGCGGCAGATGGGCATTGACAACTTTGTGTGGTCGCCGGACGAAAGGCTGCTGCTCCTGTGTTCGCAGGGTCCCGCGCGCATCTCAATGCCCGGGGTGTACTACCTGTACGAGCCCTCGAGCCAGACGCTTCGACGCCTGTGCGCTATGGGCAAGCCACAGCGGAACGGTAAGTTCTCGCCGGACGGCAAGAGCGTGGGATTTGTGCGCGGCGACGATCTGTGGTCGGTGGACCTGGCAACCGGTGAAGAGACACGGCTGACCGAACTCGCCAAACCCTCAGTGTACGTGGGTCGCTTCGGATGGGTGTACGAGGAGGAGCTGGGGCAGGTGGATGGTTGGAGCTACTCGCCCGATGGGAAGTGGATCGCCTTCTTCTTGGTTGACGAACGGAAGGTGCCAGAGTTTCAGTTCACGGACTTCACCCCGAAGCACCCTAAGCACGAGCGCATGCGATATCCGAAGGCAGGCGACCCGAACCCGGTCGTTCGCATCGGAGTGATCCCGGCGAAGGGTGGGTCGGTGCGGTGGATGGACACCGAGCACGAAGAAGACGGCTATCTGATCCATATGCAGTGGACTGAGGATGGGAAGCTCGTCGTACAGCGCATGCCACGGCTGCAGAACCGAATCGACGTACTGGTCTGCAACCCGAAGACGGGACGGTGTCGCGTGGCCTTCAGCGCTGCCGATGACCGATGGGTCGACAGCCCCGGCAAGTTACGCTTCCTGCGCGATAACGAGCACTTTCTCTGGATCGGAGAGGAGACCGGCTGGAGGCAAGTTTCGCTCTGTAGCCTACGAGATGGTGGTCGGCAGCCCATCACGCAGGGCAAATTCGACGTAGCCAAAGTAGAGGCAGTGGATGAGGACGAGGGCCTGGTGTACTTCACCGCTCAGTCGCCCTCGCCAATGCACATGAACCTCTTCTCGGTTCCGCTGAGCGGCGGCAAGGCCAAGCGACTGACCAAGGAGGATGGGTGGAACACCGTCTCGTTCTCCGATGACTCGCGAACCTATCTGCTGATGCACAGCACCATCAACAGCCCGCACTCGGTTACGGTCCGGAGCGCGTGGGGTCGGGAACTCGCGAGGCTCGTGGAGCCGCGCATCGAAACGCTGAGAGGCTACCGGTTGCAGGAGTGGGAGTTCGTGTCCTTTCGGACCAGCGACGGGGTGAAGCTCAACGGTCGTATTCTGCTACCCAAGGGCTTTCGAGAGGACAGAACGTATCCTGCCCTCATCTCGACCTACGGCGGGCCGCGCTCGCAGGTGTGCACGGATCAGTGGACGGGCGACTGGTTGTGCCAGTACCTGGCGCAAAGGGGATACGTGTGCTTCCTGTGCGACGGGCGCGGCTCCGGTGGGCGAGGGTCCGAGTTCGCGAAGTGCACGTACATGGACCTGGGGCGCTGGGAGGCGCACGATCAGATCGAAGGGGCGAAGTACCTCGCCTCATTGGGCTTCGTAGACCCGAAGCGAATCGCCATCTGGGGCTGGAGCTATGGCGGCTACCTCTCGTCTTTGAGTGCGCTGTTGGGAGGAGACGTTTTCGCAGCGTGCATGTGCGTGGCTTCGGTGACGCACTGGGAGTTGTACGACAGCGTGTACACGGAGAAGTTCATGCGGACGCCTGCGCAGAACCCCGAAGGCTATGCACGTAGCGGGCCGGAGGCTCACGCGGATAAGCTGCAGGGCGCGATGCTTATAGTGCACGGGATGGCGGACGACAACGTGCACTTTCAGAACTCGGTCCGTCTGGTCGAGGCGCTGCAGAAGGCCGGCAAGCAGTTCGAGACGATGTTCTATCCGGGGAAGAAGCACGGCATCGAAGGCATGCGTGAGCACATCTTCACCATGCTGGAACGGTTCCTTGCGCGCTCGATGTAGGTCTCCGGCCGAACCGACGACCCTGCACACCTAGCGATCTATCCGGGAGTCCAGAGTTTCTTCGATCTTTTCGGCCCGTTGCCCTTGACATCGGGAGAAAAGTGTTGGAGAATAGAGGGCGACGGAGACGAGGCCGCCGCTCACGGGTGGTTGGCCCACGGATGTTGTTTCTTGGCTTTGATTGAACCTGACACCAGTTGAGGTGTCGGTGTTTGAAGGAGAACCTGGATGAGAAGGTACTTGATCGCCGCCTTGGCGGCGGTGGCCCTGTGTCTGCCTTTCGCCGCGCGGGCAGCCGACTTTACGGTCACTTGGAATTGCTATGTGCTGGATGGGTCCCTCAGCGAAGACGCCTACGATACGTTCTCTGGCGTTATTCAGATCGGCCCCGATCGCATCTTCGACACCACAGTCAACTTCGTGTTGCCGAATGCTTTCGTCGGGAATGGGACTGGTCGATCCATCGGGTCCATCGTGATGGTGTGCGACGTATTCGCAGATCCTCGCGGCCCAGCCATCCACGACATTCGAGTCGACCTGTTGGGGCAGCTCGTTCCGGGTGAGAAGGCACTCAACCCGTATATCGCATGGACCGAACTGATCAAGGATATCTCGGATGCGAACAATCCGACGATCCTTGTGTCCGACTCGGGCGTTGATTACGTACAGCCCACATCGCGCCACTACGTATTCGACCGACCCACTCACGCAATCAGGATCAAGGAAACCTTTGTTCTGAGCGGCGTGACGTACACAGACGAGAACGGCAGAACCCTAATCGACGAGACCGCGCTCGCTGCGCTGACCCTGGTGGAGAAGGAACTGTCCTTCGTGCCAGAGCCGAGCCAGATCGCGGGTCTCGGCATGGCGTTGGCCACGCTAACCGCCGTGCTGAGACGACGTCGCAAGTGACCTCCTAATGGCATAAGTGTCCGAAAAGAGTGGTTTCGTGTGCAGTTGGCCGGGCGCCTAGCCCGGCCTTCATTCTTTTCGTGGGTTTGCGGTCTCAGCGTGGTTGTCCGACAGCCCTCTGCCGCTGCCGGCCGAGCCCGCCCTGACAACCTCGGGACCAAACCGAGGAATCCCTTTCTGAACCCGCCGCCCACCGTGCACGCGTGCGACCCAACTACCCAGACTCCGGACCACAGGTCGGCAAGAAGGGGATCCCTCACTGCGGTCGGAATGACAATCGGGGAAGAGAACTCCTTAGGCGTCGGACGCGCGAAGTAGGATGCCTCGCCGCTCGACTGCTGGGATCGGCCGGAGGAACATGGCAACGTCACCCGGCAGCCGCTGCACCAGCGCGATGACCCTTTCCGCGAGGGCGGGGGCCGCAGCGGACGGCAGATTCTCGAGGGAGCGGGCGCGCGAGCGCCATAACCGCTCAGTGCGCCGGGCCGCCAAAAAGCATCTGTGCGATCACGTAGGCCAGGTTCCCCAGGCCGGCAAGCAGAATTGCCGCGCCGGAGACGTGTCCGGCGTAGCGGAACAGCCGGTCCATGCGTTCGCGCAAGACCTTTGCCAGAGCTTCGGACATCAGGGCTGCCACGAGCAGCGTTACTCCCAGTCCGAGAGCGAACGCGAGGACCAACGGAACGGCAGCACCGAAGTGCCCCGTACCTGCCGCTGCCATAACAAGGGCCAAAGACCCGTAACAAGGGATCAATCCACCGGCCACTCCTAGGCCCAACGCCTCATTCCCCTTTTCCGCGTGCATCGGGCAGTGGCAGTCGGCGCCCTCCTCACTGGCATGCTTCAGCATCCGGCCGCCCAAATAGATGGTCAGTAGGGAACCGAGCGCGCGGACGGCGTCGGCCGTGCTGCCGGGCTCCAAGGCCGACCCGAGCAGTGCGACCGCAACGGCGATCAGAAAGGTCGCGGCGGCATGAGCGACCGTCACCGTCAGCGCGTACCGGAGCACGGAAGCCCGACTTCCCGTTAGGCCTACGGCGACAGCCGTGATGATGCTCCGCCCGTGTGCCGGCTCCAGCACATGCAACGCTCCCAAGAGGAACGCAGCAACCAGAGACATGCCGAGACGCAATTCGTGATGTGCATCCATCGTAGAAGTCCTCGCGGGGGCCGGTTCCTGCGGTAAAGCACCAATATACTCGAAACCGTACTTGGCGACGGCCTTGCCCGGCATAGGGAAAAACCGGATGGCGATGGGGGAGACAAGTGGATTCGGGGGCCCTAGCGTGCGCCTGACGCCGCGAAGGGCCCGGATGGTTACGGAGTATCTCCGGCGGCAGCTTCGGCTATCTCACCAGGTACGGCTGGAGCGCATCAGTCGCTGGCAGGTGACGGGGGAGCATGGTCGGCCCGGTGCACCGTTGGTCGGCGTGGCGCACGAGGAGGACGGCCCCTGCATTTTTCACACGCGCGCGCTGACCGTGGAGGACTTAGTGCACGAGATGCTGCACGTGCGCCATCCCGAGCTGAGCGAGGACGAGGTGAACGCGCGGACTGCCGTGATGCTGGAGCACATGGCGCACTGCGCCGAGTTCCGCACGACGCTACGGCGCCGACGGCTCGCCGACAAGCATACTTAGCCTCTAACGTCCTGCACAGGCTCCTACGGGCCATCGGGGCCCCTGCACGCTGACACCCTGCTCGCCGTAGCAGCCTGTCCCCATCCGGTGATAATGAACCATCTGCCCGGGGTCCCGCGCACTACGTCGTGGGGACCGGGGGCGCCAGCCGCCGAAGCGACACACGCTAGAACTTCTCCGTACTGCTACCAGGTCGTGGGGGCTTGCGCTCGTCCCCCGTCATTCCGAGCGAAGCGAGGAATCGCTTTCTCTCCCCCCTGCATCTGTTTGTGCGCTACGGGCCGCGGGCGGGAGGGTTCAGAGATATTCCTCTCTTCGCTCGGAATGACAAAACGGCCGTGCGAGGAGCGCAATTCGCTCGGAATGACAGGAGAGTCAACGCCAGGAGGAGGGTCATGGATCATCATAGACCGAGTGGGGAGCGTACCGTACAGCTCGTTGTACGACTATTTCGAACAGCGTCTGAGTTCCGGTGCCTGACAGCCCATCGCCACTGAGACAGCATTGGACCGATTGGCTTCCCAACTCCCAGCCCCTCGCCGTCAACAACGCGGGGCAGGTGCTGTGGATGGTCAACCCCCTGGACGGCAGGTGGTCCATTTGCCTCTACACCTCCGTCCCAGAGCCGGGGGGTGTGCCCCTGGTGGCCCCTTGCGCTGCTGCTCATCTCCATCGGATGGCGCAAGCGATCGAAGGGAGGAGGCGGCCTAGCAGCGTGAGCCTCGGGCCTAGCTCTCGGCCCGCTCCAGTTCTTCTTCGTCCGTCAACACGGGCAGTCGCTTCACACGCACCTTCGTGATGCGGCGGCCGTCGGTCTCTTTCACCTCGAACTGCCAGCCGGCGTCCTCGACCACTTCTCCTTGTGCCGGCTGGTGGCCCAGCAAACCGAAAACGTAACCGCCGATCGAGTCGAACTCCTCGGACTGCAGTTCCGAGTCCAGGTGGTCATTCACGTCGTCCAGGTTCATCCGCCCGTCCACGATGAAGGTGCCGTCGTCCAGCTGCACCACCATCGGCTCTTCTTCGTCGTATTCGTCCACGATTTCGCCGACGATCTCCTCGACGATGTCCTCGATGGTTGCGAGGCCGGCGGTACCACCGTACTCGTCCTGTACGATAGCGATCTGCGTCCTGCCGGTCCGGAACTCGCTCAGCAACTCGCCGATCTTTTTGTTCTCCGGTATCAGATAGACGGGGCGCATGATGTCGCGCAGGTTAACGTTTTGCGCTGCCTGCATGTGTTTCAGCAGGTCTTTGGCGTGAATGGTGCCGATGATCCGATCCACGGTCTCTTCGTAGATGGGGATACGACTGTGGCCGGTCGAGGAAACCAGTTCGGCGACTTCTGCGAGCGAAGCGTCAACGGAGATGGCGTCCATATCCGTTCTGGGTGTCATCACTTCACGGACCACGGTGTCTGTGAAGTCGAACACCGAGTGGATCATGTGCTTTTCTTCTTCTTCGAGGCCGCCTTCCGGGGTAGCGTCTAGCATGTCCCGGAGCTGCTCCTCCGTGACGACCTGGATAGGTGTGTACAGTTTGACACGGTACAGCGAGCAGAGCTTTCCGGCTAGCCACGCGCTGAGGGCTACTGGCAGTCCGAGAAGGACTCGAACGGCACGCAGGAGCCACGCACGGCGAAGAGCGCATCGCTCTGGGTTGGCGGCTCCGAGGCTGCGGGGTAGCATTTCGCCGAACACCATCATGAGCCCTGCAACCACTACGAACACCGCTAGATGCGCGAGACCGAGTGCATCTTGCTGCTGCAGTGTCGGCACGGCTTTGCGCAGCGCTTCGGCAATCCCTCCTCCAACGTACAGCACTCCCACTACCAAGCCTAGTGCGAGGAGCAGTAGCGATCCGAGGCGGACCGTACGGATGGAATGGTCCAGATGGTCGGTCAGGTCCTGAAGCGCCTTGGCTCCTCTTTGCCGCCGTTCACGAAGCTGTGCCGCGCGTGCCGGGCTAATCGAAGCCAGCGCTGTCTCCCCTTGCTCCAGTGCGAAGCGAAGAACCACCGATAGGATGACGAAGACGACCGCCAGCCAGAATTGGCTGCTTCGGCTCTCCGGGGTGCTGCTCTGGATACCGACCGAAAGCGGCAGCCATTCGGGTCGCAGTACGAGATACAGCGCGACAAGAACGACGAGTGCACCCACCGAGGATCCGAGTAATGATGATGGAGGTCGGTCCCCATTACTTCCGGCGGGCGTTTCGTTACTATTTGTTTCGTTCATAGATAAGATTTATCGAGCGCTCAGCCCGTAAATGATTGCTGCAAGCACGCTGCCGACGGTCGCTCCCAAGCCTACTTCGAAGAGCGAGTGAATGCCGGCCTCCCACCGGCTCTGCGCCACCAACAAGCCCAGCATTACGGCCAAGAGCTGAACGAGAATGTTGCCTTGGGCCAGGATCACGATGCCAATCGCGAAGAAGAAGCCCAGGGCAGAGTGACCGCTGATTAGACCGCCATGCCACAGGGACCCTCGCCTACCGAGCGCCTTGCCTATCACCACGAGAGCAAACACGACGAACACGCCGACCAGTGATTTGAGCGTGATCGCTTGGGGAATCTCGTTCGGCCGGAACAGCCTGCTGAGATCCACGAGGCGTGTGTCTCCGATGAAGAGCAGGGACCCTACCACGATGGCATTCACGGTCGTTATCAAGACGGCTCCCGCGGCGATGTCCTTGGCAAACTTCGCCATGGGATGGTATGTCGGTTGGACCAAATCCACTACGGCTTCGATGGCAGAGTTGAACATCTCGGCCATCAGAACCATGGAAATCGTAAACAACAGGATCAGGATCTCGCGGTAGTGCAGGTTGTAGAACATGCCGAGAACCAGCACGACCACGACGGTGTAGAAGTGAAAGCGCATGTGGCGCTGCGTGCGGAAGGTGTGGATAACACCCTCCAACGCTACGCGGAACGGCTCGAATGGGTTGTGACGCCGTCCTTTCACTCTGCGTCTCCCCTTGCCTCGACGGCGAACGAGTGCCCGAGGCGCATGGCAATCCGTTCGGCACGTACGATCATGTCCGCCGCCTCTTCCTCCGTGTGATCGTCGTGCCCGAGCAGGTGCAGCGTTCCGTGTAGGCCGAGCAAGACGGATTCGGTGACCAGCGAATGGCCACGGCTTTCCGCCTGTCGCTTGGCAGTATCCAGCGATATGACCACGTCACCGAGGAGGCGCGTTCCATCGGGGAGCGTAGCATCACGATCCTGCGGGAATGCCAACACGTCGGTCGGCGCATCCACGCCTCGGAACTGCTTATTCAATCTGTGCATCTCATCGTCGTCACAGATGAGGACACTCACCTCCGATCCCTCGACCCCTTCTTCGTGAAGCAACTCCAGCAGGGCGTGCCTAATCGGCGCCGACGGCAGGCGCCTCGGGAACCGGGACGTCATGGTCACCTTGTTCGCCACTACCTTCTTCCTCGATGGCCTGTCCATAGTCTATCCGGTTATGCCTCACAGCGGTCAGCGATTGCACGAACGCCGCCACGATCCTGCGCACATCTTTGAACGTGAGTTCGCACTCGTCCAGTTGTCCGTCTTCCACTCTGTCGGTCACCAAACTGCTGACCAGGTGCTCCAGACGTGACGGGCTGGTCTTCTCTTGAGATCGCGTTGCGGCCTCCACGATGTCGGCAAGCATCAGGATGCCGATCTCTCTACGCTGCGGCTTCGGCCCTTCGTAGCGGAAGTGCTGTTTCAACACGGGGTCTTCCTGACCGGCTGCGGCGCGATGATAGAAGTAGCTAATGAGGGTCGTGCCGTGGTGCTGAGCGATAGCCTCTCGGATTGCCTGTGGCAGGCGATGCTCTTCGGCCATCTGGAGCCCATCTTTCACGTGCGCGGCAATCACCCTTGCCGAGAGGTTGGGGGAAAGCGTCTCGTGTATGTTCCCTCCCGCTTGGTTCTCGACGAAGAACTCCGGGCGGTTCATCTTGCCGATGTCGTGATAGTACGCGCAAGCGCGTGCGAGCAGGGCGTTCGCGCCGATCGCCTTGGCCGCGGCTTCGGCCAAGTTTCCGACCATCACGCTGTGCGCCCATGTTCCGGGGGCGCGAACCATTAGCTCGTGCAGCAAGGCGTTCTCGGGTGAGCACAGCTCGAGGAGTCCCCAATCACTCGTGATGTCGAAGGCGCGCTCGAACACGGCGACAGATAGCCAGAAGAGCGCCATCGCCCCCACTCCGCCGATCACACCCCACGGTCCGACCTGCAGGGCATCCACGACGCTCGTTGCACTGATTGCCGCCGCGCCGATGCCGAGTGCGGTAAACGTGAGTGCGACAACGACCCCGGAGCGCAAGAGGTCCGACCGCTGCTTGAGCGGGTTGACCGCATAGGCCCCGGCGATCCCGGAGAGCGCAGCGGCTGCGAGGAAAGTGCTTTCCGCGACGCCGCCGATCCACACCAGCACCGTGAGCAAGGCGAGGCAGACCGCGGCGGTGCCCGGGCTCATCAGCGCACCGAGCAGCATTCCCGTCGCGACGAGCGGCGCCGTAGTAAGAAGTTGAAGCCCGTCGTCCGGGCGACCGGCAATGGCATACCGCGCGAGTTGCAGGCCGATGAGCGACAGCACCGTGACCGCGAAGATGACCCCCAAGCGCTTGCGCAGGCGCCGCGAGCTGAGGCGCTGATGGAACAGGTGGCTGAGCACCGCTCCCATTCCTACGAGCGAGAAGAGCGCGACGGCGACGGCTCGACCCACGGTCAGCTCGTACGGGAATGGTGCGAGGATCAACCCGCCGATCAGGACCCACGCGCCGATGGCCAAGATGACGTGTCTGGAGCTTCCCCGCATTGCTACGGGGTTGGATCGGGGTCGGGCAGGCGAAGGAGTGGGCTTACGGCGAATCATGAGTAGCTCCGCCTAACCTGCGATAGGGCGATGCGCAAAGGCGCAGTCAGAGAGGGTGAATGTGGGAACCAGTGAGGGGCGCGCGCTATCGGCGACGGCGACGACGCAGCCGTCTCTTCTTCTCGCTCGGCTTCTCGTAATGAGCATGCTCTTTGAGTTCCTTTAGAATGCCGCTCTGCTGCAGCTTCTGGTTGAACCGCTTCAGAGCCGCGTCAATGGACTCGTTTTGCTGCACCTGAACTTGAATCAAACTGCGCACTCCCTCCTAAGACGCCAAAAAGGGTGACCGAGGCAGCCTTGCTCGGTCGCCGTTTTCCACCTCTTGTTATGGGCATTGTACCGATTCGAAGGCACCATGTCAAGCAACTCCCATTATGGCAATCCTTAGGCCAAAGCTGGACCGTGCCCGACAACCGAGGCTTCCTGCAACCGATGATTCCAGTTAGATCGTGCGGTCCTGTGCGCTTCGGTCGAGAGGGGGTCTCATGGCGGATTGGAACGGCAGCATGCGGGTGGAGATGTTCGGGCACTCGGACGAGGTGCCGCTCACGAACGCGTGGGGACGGAACTATCCGAGCTTCTTGGACGAGCCGATGGCGGGCCTACTCGGCATCGAGCCCGGCCATCGAGTGCTGGACGTTGGCGGCGGCCAATACCCGTTCGCACCGGCATCGCTAAACCTGGACGCATTCGTGGACGATGACATCCACCGTCAGGGCAAGGCCGCCGTACGCACCGTGCCGTTGGTTGCAGGCTACGCGGAGCGCATGCCGCTGCAGGATGGTTCGTTCGACTTCGTGATCAGCAGGCACACTCTCGAGCACGTCCTGGACCCCGAGGCGGTGGCACGAGAGATGAGTCGCGTGGCTAGGGCCGGGTTCGTGGACACCCCCGGACCCGTCTTCGAAAGCGTCCTCGGCTTCCCGCCTCACCTCTGGATCATCTCCGTGGAGGATGACACGCTGGTCTTTCGTAGGCGCAAGTGGCTACGGAATCCGCTGTTGAACGCGATGCGCCCCTTCTGGTGGTTCGACGCCGCCTCCCGGTTCGACTTCGAACTGAAGTACCGAAATGTGACGATGACCCAGCATCGGTGGGAGGGATCTCTGCGCGTCCGGGTCGAGGATGATGGCAGCGCACCAGACTACGGAGTGCCCGAGAACGCCGCTCTGGCGCACCTGGACTTCGCACTGAATGCGCTGATGATGTGCTCGCCGCCCGTTCACGAAGTGAAGCAAGACATCGCCATGGCTCTTCGCTTCCGACCCGATTGGGCCTTGGCGCACAACGCCCTCGGTGTCGTGCTTTGGGCGGAGAACCGGCGGGACGAGGCATTGGAGCGGTTCCGGCTGGCGGCCACGTTGGAGCCGGGACAGAGGGAGTTCGCGGAGAATGCACGGCTCACACCATCGTCGGACGGACGGCCCATGCTGGTGCCATTGCCCGACGAGGACCTTCCCCACTACCCCGACGTTGCTCGGCTGGCTCGCGACCTGAAGATCGGCTCGAAGACGAGCGTACTGGAGGTCACCTCCTCCGCACCTTGGTTCCCGCAGTCAGAGGTCCGACAGTTCCAGCCGGACGGCTCGCTAACAACAGAGAAGTCACGATACGACGTGTTGATTGTCCGCGAGGGGCTCGGAGAGGTTCAGGACCTGGCGGCCACCTTTGCACGACTGGAGTCTTTGGCGGTCCGGGGCTACGTGGAGTTACCAACCAAGACCGCGGCAGTCCTGGTCGCTCACCCGGCGATGCAGTGGTATGCCGAGCCATGGGGGTCGGGGCTCGCGGCGTTTCGGCGGCCCGACGGACAAAGCGCCTGCCACCACCTGCTCGCCGTGTTGGAGCGTGTGCATCAGGACGTCGCGAAGAGGCTGGCTGCGAACCCGTACGGCGTGATGCGGGCCGGCAAGACTTGGGAAGGGAGCATCGGCATCGAGATCCGTCGGACGCAAGGCTACGACGCCGCGGATCCAGCGCAGAGGGCGCAGGCAGAGGCCGCATACCGGGCATCGCTGAGCCGAGTTGGGGTGGTGGAGCCTACGCGTGTAACAGCCGACACGAGTCCAAAACCTCGAGGTCTGGGGGCACCAGAGCCGCCGAGTTGGCTGCTCCCGCTGGCGGAGATGCTCTCCGACCCCCGCAGCAAGCGACGCGGCCACTTCCTGGACTGCCCGCCGCTTTGCGAAGCGGCTCGGGCGCGGGGCTGGAACTTACCGACAGGCAAGAACGCGATGCGGAAGGCCGACACGCTGGTCGTGTGGCGGTGCGAAACAACCTCGCCCGGTATGCTCGTGAAGCTGGCCACCGAGGCGCGGCAGGGGGGGCTCGTGATTCTCGGTTTTCCGCCAACCGAGAGCTTCGAGGATTTGCGGGGCAAGCTGGAGACGCTGTTCCAGGCGACCGTGCATTTCGTGGACCCGGATTCCGACTGCTCGCGTCTGGTGGCGGTGCTGTGGAACCGCGAACGCATCTCGGTGGCTCGGAAGACCCTGGTCACCCTGCACCGGAACGCCTTCCGCATGATGGGCGGCGGCGAGGCCGTGGTGTTTCAGACGCTGTTGAAGGCCGAGAGGGAAGCCGGTGTACGGGCGGACGTGACCGCGGCTTTACGGCTGCGGCCCGACGCACACGATGTCGTTCACGTGGTATCGCTGTATCAGCCCGACCATGTGGAGACCATCCGGGGCTGGACCAAGCCCAAGGTAGTGATGCCCATTCACTGGGACGGCCCTCGGGTCCGTTGGGTCACCGCGGTTCTGCCCTATGTCCTCGCGCCCGACCGGCCCGAAGAGGAGCGGCGCCAACTGCTCCGACTTTACGCGGACCGCACGCTGGCGGCCAACGGCGTAACGCTGGAGCAGGCCCGCGAATCAGGCGACGTGATCCGCGCGTTGCGTTCCGTGCGAGACCTAGGAGACCGCGTGATCGCAACCGGGCCGCAAGAGTTGCTGGCAATGGACCAGATGCTAGGTCCGACTTCCGCGGGAACGGGCAGCGTGCATCTGGGTGTGGACACGGAGTTGTTCCGGAACGCCGATGCGGAGGACTTCGAGAAAGCGTTCGGCCTGCGCGGTTTCGTGCTATGTGTCGGACGCGTCGAGCCGATGAAGAACCAGCTCATGACCGCCTATGCGCTCCGTGAGACGGACCGGCAGATCGTCCTACTGGGGGGTTCGTCAGACCCCGAATACCTCGAGCTGTGCAAGCACTGGGGAGGCGAGCGTCTGGTGCATCTCTCCAATCAGCCGCCGTGGATGGTGGCCTCCGCATACAAAGCCGCCGCGTGCCATGTGTTGGCCAGTTGGTGGGAGGTGCCGGGCCTCGTAAGTGTGGAAGCTGCCGTCGCGGGCTGCCCTGTGGTCGCCACCGAGTGCGGGACCATTCGACACTACTTGGGCGACGATGCATGGTACTGCGATCCGGCGGACCCCGAGTCGATTCGCGCGGCGGTGGACCAGGCTTGCGAGGCGAAGGGCTCCGAGCGCGTGCGCCGACTGCAGGAGCGGTGCATCGCCGAGTTCTCGCATCAGCGATGCGCCCAGGCCTATCGCGCCATCTATGACGAGTTGGCCGGAGCGGGGCGTCGCCGCTTCCTGCTCACTCCGGACTGGCAGCGGCGAGAGACTTGGGAGCCATTCGTGCGGCAATACGTTCATACTTACTCCCAAACGGACAGTGTGACCCTGTGCCTTCTGGTCGAGGAGCCGACCGGCGCAGGAGCCGAGGAAGCGAGTAGCATGGTAGGGGATATGCTTGCCCGCGAGAAGGTGGAGACGCAGTCGTGCGCGGACATCGAGCTGGTGGACCTGGCCTCCATTGGCGAGATCGCGGGGTTTATCGAGTGCGGGTCGGAGGCGGAGGCGCGGCTACGAACGGCGCTAGGGCTGACTGCAGAAAAGGTAGCCTAGCCCGCCCTCCGAGGGCTGCTGTCACCCGATATTCTTCTGCACGGGGGGATTGGTCACTCGAAGAGCGCGAAGGACTGCAGAGAGCGCTGAGACGTACAAGAGGACGGCGTCCGGGGGCGACCCGAAATATGGTACGGAGACGAGGTAAACGAGCATCTGTGCCGAGGGAAGTTCGAACTGGTCGGGGCGGGCGGATTTGAACCGCCGACCTCACCCACCCGAAAGGTGCGCTCTACCAAGCTGAGCCACGCCCCGCCGACCGAACGAAGCATACCACATCGCCGAAGCGCACGCCGCCGGTAGATGGACGATGGACCGGCCCGGCTCGCGAAAGCCGGGCCGGCACGTGCCCCAAGGGTGCCTTTAGTTGCCCTAGGGGTTCTCTCTCTCCCTTCGCAGTGTTGATGCGTGAGGTCGTAATACGAAGCGCCCAGGCTTCGAAGCCCGGGCGCAACTTGGGCGAAGCGGGCGAATGGCGGACCGAGGTGGATGAGGTCTGGCGACGTGGACAAGTGAGATGCAAGGAAAACACGGCAGCAATGCGGCTCTCCGCGCGGGAAGCGGGAGCGGAACGAGAACTCGGAACCGGCACGGCCGGCCCGAACCGGGCAACATCGCACACGATCATCTCGTCGGTCCGCCTTACGCTGTGGAGACCGACCGGTTTCCGCAGCCACTCTCGATTAGCCGTCGGGAGCATGCACCCCGACAAGCAAAGAGATTATACAGCAATAGCGCGGATCGCGCCACTTTTCATGCCCGATAACCCACCAAGACTAGATGTTTCTGTTGATATCACAAAGGAATGCATTCTGCACACGGAAGCCCCTCGAAGGCAGGTTGCCACGCCTGGACCACGAACATTGGGAGAAATGGGCCGGCACTGAGCCCGGCCGTTCAAGGAGCCCTATGATGAACGACGCCACCGTCGTTGATAGATTGTGCGATGAAGTCGTTGACAGCGAGCTTCGCCGAAGCCCCGAGTTTGCAACCTATGCGGGCGTTCACGACTACGATGACGAAGTGACCGACCATTCCCCCGCCGCGGTGCAGGCCGCGATTCGCGAGCGTGCCGGGCAGGCGCGCCGACTGGAGGCGATAGAGCCCACGGGTCTGGACGAGCACGGTGCGCTCGACCGAGACCTAACACTGGCATTCCTTCGCGGACAACTCGTGTACGAAGAGGAAGTGCGCCTGAGCGCGCGCACGCCCGACGAGATCCTAGGTAGCTTCTGCTGGGGTCTGTTCACGCCTTCGAAGCGAACCTTCGCACCGGCCGAGGTGCGAATGGGAAACGTCACCTCTCGCCTCGAGAAGTTCCCCGCTGTGGCCGAGGCTGCGCGGGCGCGCCTAACCGACCCATCGCGCATTCCGATGGACATCGCTGTCAACTCGATTCGAGACACGATTCCCTTCTTGGAAAACTCACTCCCAGCGGCATTCGCGGGGGTGCAGGATGCTGCGATGCAAGTGCGGCTGCGAAGTGCGATCGAGGCCGCGGCCAGCGAGTATCGCCGGCTGGCAGCGTGGTGCGAAGAGAAGAAGGCTGTCGCCACACCCGAGTTCGCCATCGGGGAAAAGGCTTACGAGTCTTACATGCGGCAGGCCGAGCTGATTGACATGCCACTCGGTGACGTGTTCGAGATCGGACGGCGAGAGTTGGATCGGCTCAGCGAAGTCTTCGTCGCCACATGCAGCGAGATCGATGCTTCGGCAACACCTGCCGAGGTGTTCGAGACTCTCTCGAAAGACCATCCGTCCGCCGATGATCTGCTGACATACACGTCCAGTCTGCTGGAGGACCTTCGAGCTTTCTGCGTGGAGAGAGAGATACTAACATTCCCGAGCGAGGTGCGGTGTACGGTAGAACCCACACCGGAGTTCTTTCGCGAGCTGACCTTTGCCAGCATGGACACGCCGGGCCCGTTCGAGCAGAACTCGACGGAGGCATACTACAACGTTACGACCGCGCTGCCGGAGTGGGACGCCGACACCATCGAGCAGCATATGCGCTCGTATAATCGCTACACACTAACATCCACGAGCGTGCACGAAGCCTATCCCGGCCACTACACACAATTCCTACACCAACACCTATGGGGGTCGAGAGCACGCAAGTTATTCGGATCCTACTCCGCGGTAGAGGGGTGGGCGCACTATGTGGAGGAGATGGTGATCGAGCAGGGGCTGAACGGGGGTGATGCTAGGTTTCACCTCGGGCAGATTCAGGAGGCGCTGCTGCGAGCCTGTAGGCTGGTGGTAGGCATCGGCATGCACACAGGTGAAATGAGCTATGAGGAGGCAGTGAGCGTATTCCAGAAGAAAGGCTACCTGGAACCCGTGAACGCGGTGCGAGAGGCGCGACGCGGCACCGTGGACCCGTTCTACAGCAGCTACACGCTCGGCAAGCTGATGATGTTGAAGCTGCGAGAAGACTTCATGGCGCAGAATCGTGGCGCATCCCTGAAGGAGTTCCACGATAGGTTCCTGCGTATCGGCACTCCTCCCATCCCTCTGGTTCGCAAGAAGATGCTGGGCGAGGTAGGCCGGCCACTGTAACCTGTGCCGCGCCGGTAGAATCCAGCCGATGGAAGAAAGGATCACGATCCTAGGCGGCGGGTTCGCCGGAGTGGAGGCAGCATGGGCGGCTGCGCAGCGTGGCGTGTGCGTGCGCCTGATCGAAATGCGTCCCGAGACCATGACCCCGGCGCACAAGAGCGGGCTTCTGTGCGAACTCGTGTGCAGCAACTCGTTCAAGTCCGCGCTTCCGGACAGTCCTTCCGGCGAGCTGAAGGCCGAGATGGAGATGCTGGGCTCGCTGGTGATCCCGGTCGCCCGCCAGTTCGCTGTACCTGCCGGCGAGGCGCTCGCGGTGGATCGCGAGCAGTTTGCATCCGAGATCACGCGCCGCATCGAGGCCCATCCTCTGATCGAAGTTTTGCGAACGGAGGCCGCCGAGATCCCAGCCGATCGCCCATTGGTGATTGCGACGGGCCCACTCACCTCCGACCGGCTCTGCCAAGCCATCGGGCGACTCACGGGACGGCAGCACCTGTACTTCTATGATGCGGTGTCACCAACCGTGGAGGCATCCAGCCTCGACCACTCGGTCGTCTTCCCACAGTCGCGCTACGACAAGAGCGGTGGCGACTATCTGAACTGCCCAATGACCGAGGACCAATACGAGGCGTTCGTAGACGCCCTTCTGACAGCCGAGCAGGTTCCGCTGCACGATTTCGAGCAGCCGCAGTACTTCGAGGGCTGCCTACCCATCGAAGAGATAGCGCGCCGTGGTCGGCGTTCGCTGGCATTCGGCAACTTCAAGCCTGTTGGTCTGACCAACCCGGGGTCGAGCGACAGACTGTACGCCGTTGTGCAACTTAGACCAGAGAACTTAGACAAAACACTCTATAGCTTGGTCGGGTGTCAGACCCGGATGAAGTGGGGGGAGCAACGCCGCGTGTTCCGGATGATTCCTGGGCTGGAGCAGGCGGAGTTCGTGCGCTACGGCGTCATCCACCGCAACACATATCTGGACTCACCCAGGCTGCTGTTCCCGACGCTACAGTTTCGTAGGGACGACGGGCTATTCTTCGCCGGGCAGTTGGTGGGCGTAGAGGGCTACATCGAGTCTGCGGCTGCCGGCATCGTCGCAGGCATAAACGCAGCACGTATGGTTCGAGGATGCGGACCGGTTACGCCGCCTCGCGAGAGCATGATTGGCGCTCTGTTGGACTACGTGGCCTCCTGTCCGGCCAAGGAGTTTGCCCCGATGAACGCCAACTGGGGGCTGCTTCCCGATCCCGAGCCACCGATACGGGACAAGCAGCAGCGACGCATGGCTAAGCTGGGTGCCGCACGGGACGCCATACGGCAGTTCGTTCGTGAGGAGTTGGGCGAGATCTGAGATGGATGAAGCCATCGAGCGGTTCCTCGGGCACCTGGCGACGAGTCGCGCGGCGCATACTGTGAAGGCATATGCGACGGACCTCGCCCAGTTTGCCGAGGTGTGTGACCAAGCCGGAGTCCGTTCGCCGGAGGCGGTGCGCCCCGAACACGTGCGTAGGTTCCTGCGCGCCTTCTCTCACGCGAAAGCCTCGACCCCGGCGCGAAAGCTCTACGCCGTTCGCAGCTTCTACCGCTTTCTCCGCTCGCGGGGCATGGTCGAGAGAGACCCGACACTAGAGGTCGAGGCGCCCATCCGCCGCGAGCGGCTGCCGAAGGCGCTGACCGCGAGGCAAGCTGCTCAGTTGGTCGAGGGCGTGCAGGGAGGGGAACCAACGGCGCTGCGGGATCGCGCTGCGCTGGAACTGCTGTACGGCGCCGGCCTCCGAGTACAGGAATTGTGCAATTTGAACGTGTCGGACCTCGACATAACTGCCGGCACCTGTCGCGTGCTGGGCAAAGGGTCGAAGGAGCGGATTGCTGTATTTGGTCGAGCAGCAACAGAAGCACTGGTCGAGTATGTCGCGCACGGGAGACCGAAGCTACTATCGAAACGGGTAGAGCCGGCCTTGTTCCTGAACTCGAAGGGTGGCCGGCTGACGGTACGGTCCATACACCGGCTGGCTCAGAGGGCGGCGGCAAAAGTGGGACTTCGCGCCGGGCCTCACACGTTGCGCCACTCGTTTGCGACGCACCTGCTGGATGGCGGTGCGGACCTAAGGAGCGTGCAGGAACTTCTGGGGCATGCGCGGATCCAGACGACGCAGGTGTATACGCACCTGAGTATCGAGCGCCTACGCAAGGCATACGAACAGGCCCATCCGCGGGCCGAGGAGGCAGAGGAATGAACATCCACGCGACCACGATACTGGGGGTGAAGCGCGACGGCACGGTGGCAATCGGCGGGGACGGCCAGGTGACGTTGGCGGACCAAGCGGTGGTACTGAAACACACCGCGCGGAAGGTGCGAAAGTTAGCTGGCGGCTCGGTGATCGCCGGGTTCGCGGGAGCCGTGGCCGATGCGCAGGCGCTGGCAGACAAGATCGAAGGGAAGATCGAGGCCAGCCGTGGCAACTTGCGGAGGGCGGCGGTCGAGTTCGCCAAAGAGTGGCGGACAGACAAGATCCTGCGCCAGCTCAACGCGATTCTGGTGGTAGCGGACAAGGACGCCATGCTGGTGGTCACCGGCGACGGGAACGTGCTGGAACCAGACTCGGGGGTGGTTGGCGTCGGCAGCGGCGGGCCCTACGCGCAGGCTGCCGCCACTGCCCTGTTGGCGCACACCTCGATGGGGGCCGAACAGATCGTGTCCGAAGCGCTCTCGATTGCGGCAGACATTTGCGTCTATACCAACCGCAACCTGACCATTGAGACTATCCCGGCGGCCTGATGAATCTACCGGCCCACGGGAAGCCCAAAGCCAGTGCCGGGGGGTTGCCACGTGGCTGCCGGGTCCCACTCTGCGGGTGAGGGGTCGCCAGAGCGAAGACGGATCTCTCGCAGGAACGTGTATTCGTCCTTGTGCCCGAGGTTGTAGGCGATGTTGGGATCAGTCACCTCTTCGAACAGGAAGTAGTGCTTGCCCTGATAGGTGACTCTCACTAACGCTACCGAGGTGGCGATCCCGTACGTGTGGTGTACTTTCCCATCTTGCTCCCAGATCGTCCGGTTCAAGACGGCTCGTCCCTGGTCATCGGCTCTCGTCCGAAATGCAGGCTCGTCCTCGTACACCTTGGTATACCAATCACTACCAGTGCCGCGAGCACGATACGCTACTACCTCGGCACCGGCAAGCGGTCTTCCCTGCTCATCTCGGTACCGGTAGATCATCTTCGCAGGCATGTCCTGCAGAAATTCGCCGATGGTAGTGGGGGCGTTGCAGTTCCCGCCTCGGGCCCGCTTCCCACGCACGCGCTCCCAGCACATCGCTTCGAAGACGCTGAACTTCCAGTAGTCGCCACCCATCTGGCCTTCGTACTTCTGTCTGTGCTGGATATCCACGTCGAGAGGCATGTAGCGTCCAAGGATGGGGCCCACCTCATCGGTAACACGTATGTTCCGCTTGCCGATATCTTCGTCGCTACCGGAGTGCACGTTGAAGCCGTAGGAGTCCACCAGATAGCGTGCATGATTCATCTCGTGAATGTAGCCTAGCCCGCACCAGAAGGGCGGGTCCTCTTGCCTCCGCTGCACGCGGCCGGAATCGAGCGCCTCGATGGCACGCTCGGGAGACCACCAGTGATTTCGGTCAACGGTCGTTCCGGGACCGATATCTCCGGACTCGTACCCCCATGTAATATCCACTGTCTTGTCACGAAGGTCTGGATTGTTCGAGGGGAGGCCGCCAGCGAGTGGTAGTCCGAAGTCGGGAACGATGACAAGCCTATCCAGGCGCACCCTCTCCTGAATCCCGTTGGGGTACTCGCGGAATCGTGCCTGGACGAACATCTTGTTCCACTGTCGCATCATCCGCTGCATCCAACCCGCGAAGCTGTTAGCGTCCTTCGTCGGCAGCTTCATCTGGTGCTCGTGGTGGAACTCCCATAGCGACTGCTCCACCCACGCACCTACCAGAATGGCATCCGTATCAATGGTGAGCGAGTTGTTTTGCGTGATGGCCTCCGCAATGCGCTGGAGTGGTTGGATCGAGAAGGTTAGTTGGTGCCTCTTCGGGTCCCACTTCCACGGAAGGTCTACAGTGACAGCCTGAGTGGATGGAGGGCCTACCGGCAGGTTGATCCTTCCGCTCTTGACAACCTTTCCATCCAGTTTCCATTCGTACAGGCCGACCAGCGGAGCGGTTCCCCAGTTGTACACGTGTGCGCGCCAGGTCACGTTGGAGTCTGGCAGTGGCATTCCCTCGTTCGGGCCGTCGTAGGGGATGCGTGGCAGGCGCTCGATGTACCACACGTCTATGTCGGGCAAGCGGTTCTGGATGCGCCGCTCCGTGCCGAAGACGGTCACATTTCGCGCTAGGTCGCCGAACCTCGCCGTCAGTGTGCCTTCACCCACCTGTTCGATGACGAACATGCCGGGTGTGTCACCGAACGCCTTCAGCCCCTTGCCTCGCGCGCTCCATCGCACCTTGTCGGACACATCCATTCGCACTTCGCCCGCCTGCGCCTCGGCTTTCAACCATATCACGGTCTGCGTGGGCTTGCTGATCGCTCCAGTGACCTCTCTCCGGCCTGCGGGAGCAGCTGCCTGACGCCGGTCAGTCACCTGGCTGATTGTTAGGATCTCGATCCGACCCGGTGCGCAGAACTGCCACTCCGCGATGTGCACGTAGTCGTCCCCGGTGAGGCGGTGGACGTCCAGCTGGAACGCTCGGGCGGAGGTGCGTCCTGCGAGCTGCACTTCTTGCACCTCGCCCTTTCCCTTTCGCTCGGTCACCAGCATGCGATAGCTATCACGCTTACCCACGAGGTCGTCCCAACTATCGGCGGCAGCCAGCGACCATGTGTGCTCCTCGTCAATCAGATGCAGGCGGATGGCTTCGAAGGCAATCGGCTCGCGAAACTCCACGCGCACGAAGGCCGGATTGATGGCAGGTGTGCGGATCAGAGTCGTGCGGTCGTGGTCGAACAGCTTGCTCGGATCGCCGATGTCGAGTTTGGTGGACTCGGTTCGAACCACCTTATCCGCTACGGCGAGCGGCAGGAACAGAGTGTCGGTCGGCTTGGCCTGGACGGTGAGTAGAGCGAGGAGAGCTGCGAAGTACATGGATAGGGGCCTTTACGTGGTGTGATTTCCCGGGATTGTAGCCGCTAGGAACACCCCCGTGCCCCTCGATCGGGCCGCTAGTCCGAAGAACGTGGTGTGGTCACCCCGTGCAGGGCAGCGCCCTGCTCCACCGCGACACGAAGGGCGTCATCGTCCGTGATCACGGTCCGGAAGAGCGTGTCCAGAAGTGCGAACACGTCCAGCAAGTTTCGCACGCGCGTCTCGTAGGTTTGCGATGCGGTGCTCTTCGGCTCGTCACGCACTAGGGCGAGGCAATCTCGCAGCGCGGACACCGTCGGATCCACCTCACGCCGCTTCCGCTCGCGAACCACGCGCGAGAACATATGCCACACGTCGGACTCCGAGAAGTACACGTCTTTGCGGTCGCCCGGGCGCTTGTAGCGGTGCACCATGCCCCACGCCATCAGCTCGCGCAGGTTCATGCTGGCGTTGCCGCGGCTGATGCGCAGGCGTTCGATGATCTCGTCCATTGTCATCTGCTCGCCGGTGATGTAGAGCAGGGCGTGGATCTGCGCCATCGTGCGGTTGATGCCCCAGGAGGAGCTCATCCGGCCCCATTCGAGGATGAAGAGCTCCTGTGCTTCGGCAAGGCGTTGCGAGGTCGCCGGTTTTCCTGAACTTTCACTCATGCATTGCATTGTGCAGAGAAGGGCACGGTTGTGTCTACGGTGACGCAGCACTCGCTGCTGCCACCGGAATTGGAATGTCGTGCCGGGTCGGCTCGGGTCGCTAATCGGCCCCGCGGGTGTTCCAGCGGAGTAGGATGAGATTGAGGTCTTGCAAGTCCACCTGGGAGTTGCCGTCCACGTCTCCGGGTGTGTAGGGCCCTTCCTTCGTGAAGTTGATGAGCGCCATGTTGAGGTCCAGCAGGTCTACGAAGTTGTCACCGTTCGCATCGCCGCCGGGCAGCAGCCAGTCGAAGCCGGTGGTAGTACCTCGCAGGTCGAGTGGTTGAATGACACGCAGCCACTGGGCAGACTTGGCAGCAACGTCTACCAGCCCGCTCCGCTCCGTGGTGAATGAGTAGAAGCCATCAATATCCAGAGGTACTACGTGTGTTTCTAGCACGTTCGTAGTACCCGGCTCTCGCAGCTCGAAGGTGACGGGCCACATTCGCGGGTCGCCTATAAAGTGATCCATCAGCACCCGACCTGCTACCTGTTTGGTGGCGCTCTGGACCTCGACCTTATACCACGCCGCGGTGCCCCGCGCGATGCTGCCGGAGAACGGAATGCCTTTGATGGTCAGTGTGTAGGTACCCTCGTCGCCAGTGCCGAGCCCGAGGCCAGAGCGCAGGTGACCCTGCTGAGGAACCCAGCTCTCGAACGTGGAGACTGCTACGTAGTAGGTGCCCGCCGCCAGCGACCGCGTTAGCTTCGCCCGGAAGCCGGAGCCCGAGTCGTCGTCGTAGGCGATGAAGTTACCCTGCGAATCGAATAGGGATAGCACGGTATCCGCGATCGTCCCATCGCCCGATGTGTCGAAGACCACTTGCCCTGGGGTGATCGTCGGACCTTGTATCACATCGATCGGCTCGTAGGTGACACGTATGGCATATGGCCACACGTCGCCCGTGTCGAATCCTTCGATTAGCAAGCACCAAAGGATGTCTGTACCATCCCAATACATGTCGAAGCCGCACCGGCTAGTGAGGTCCACTCCGCTGACGAAGTCGTCGTTGAAACAGAGGGTGAACTCGTCGGTCACACCGTCGTAGAGTGTTAGCAATGAGTCCCCGCCCGAAGGAATTCCCTCCGTGCGGAAGACGAAACGGTACCAGCCAGGCTGGTCCGTGCCTGCCGTGTAGAAGAGAAGGTAATCCACGTCGAGCGCGGGCGAGATCGTGCCGACGACTCGATCGCCTGATTGGAGCGTGCCGATGGGAGGCCCCGACGGAAAGCTGTTGTTCGGCTCCCGCTCGGCGAAGTCGGCAGGAAAGGCAGTCGCGAGGGCCATCAGGCCGGCACACGATAGCAGTAAGCGAGCGATCATATCGGCAACCCCTTTCGAATGGCCGGACCAGCGTCCGCCCCAATCCATAGACGCGCTGCGGTTAGTTCAGTTTACTACGGGTTGCAGAAGGTTGGAGAGCAATGCCTGCTGGAGCGATGGCAAGAAGGCGCAGAAGTACCGGCCAGTTGCAATGCTGGGTCAGCAGTCCTTATACGAACAACTCCCCCGGTTGGAACCAGAGCTTGACCTCGCGCTCTGCTGCATCCAGGTCCGAGGAGCCGTGAACCACGTTCTCCTCCAGCTTCGTCGCCAGGTCCCCTCGAATCGTTCCGGGGGCACTCTCCAGCGGATTGGTCTTACCCATCATCGCCCGGACCGTGGCCACCGCATCCGGCCCCTCGAGGCACGCAGCCACCACGGGGCCCCCACTCAGGAACGAGACCAACTCTCCGAAGAATGGCTTCTCCCGATGCTCGCCGTAGTGCTGCTCGACCAACGCACGCGAGGGATGAACGAGCTTGAGCCCGACCATACGGAAGCCGCGACGCTCGAAGCGCCCGAGCACCTCCGCCACCAAGCCGCGCCGCACTCCGTCCGGTTTCACCAGCACCAGGGTCCGCTGTATGTCCGCCATTCCGCCTCCTCGTTCCAAACGGCACGGATTGTACCGCTCGGACCGCGCGGTTTCAGGCCAGCAGGGACTTCAGGCGCCGCACGTTTTCCTCGTGCATGGTCTCCATCTCGGGCGTCTCGATGTAAATGGGCACATGGGCCAGTCGCGGTTCGTTCACCAGGAACCGGAAGGCTTCCATGCCAATCTCGCCGTCACCGATGTGTGCGTGGCGGTCCACTCGCGAGCCGAGCGGCTTCTTGGCATCGTTCGCATGCAAGCAGGTGAGGCGATCCAGGCCGATCACGCGGTCGAAATCGTCCAGTACTTTCGAGAATGCTTCGGCAGTCCTTATGTCGTAGCCAGCGACGAAGATATGGCAGGTGTCCAAGCAGATGGTAAGCCTCTTGTGTCCCTTGTTTGCATCGAGCACGCTTGCGAGTTGCTCGAAGTGGTGGCCGATGCAGGTCCCCTGCCCAGCATCCGTCTCCATCGCGATCGCCACCTCCTTCGGCGACTCCGCCAGGACGGCGCGGATGCTTTCCGACAGTGTTTGCACACCGACGTCCTCGCCCGAATCCATGTGCTTACCCACATGGACGACGGCCTGCGGGATGCCGAGCAGCCGGCACCGTTCCAGCTCTTGCAGGTAGGCCGTACGGGACTTCTCCAGCAATTCGGGGTCGGGCGAGGCGAGATTGAGTAGGTAGATGGCATGGGAAGCGACGGCTCCGAGCCCGGCTTCTGGAACCGCAGCGCGAAATGCTGCAGCGTCCTCCTCCGAGATGCTTTTCCCCCGCCATTGCATAGGTGTAGTGGTGAAAACTTGTACACAATCGCAGCCGATGGCCTTGCCGTCGTGGAGGGCTTGCGCCATTCCTTTGGCCGTCGGCATGTGCGCGCCGATGAGTCTTTTCACGGTAGGACTCTACGAAGTCTCGTCCCGTGATCCTCTCAGGTCCTGCCGGCGGTACCCTTAGGATCAAGATGAATATCGCTTTAGCTCTCGTTCTGATCGGGTCGAGCCTAGGCTGCACCGCACATGGTCCATGGGCGGTACCGACGCTGACCGAACGCGCTCGGGAGTTCGGGCACGAGGCGCGCCAGCTCTGGGTGGATGCCTCAGCCAACTGGTCGCTGCTGGTGAACGAGGCGTCCATCCGGGACATCTGTGCTAAGGCGAAGCGGGCGGGCTTCAGTGAGATCATCCTCGACGTGAAGCCCATCGTGGGGCATGTGCTGTTCCCGAGCCGCGTGGCCACCGAACTGCGAGAGTGGAAGGGCATTCGAAAACCCGACGGCTTGGACATCCTCGGAACCATGGTCGGGGCGGCACGTGCGGAAGGACTGCGCATCTGCGCATCCATCAACGTCTTCAGCGAGGGACATGCGCACTTCGAGCATGCAGGCGACATCTGGCAGCACCCGGAGTGGGCCTCCACAGCGGTGGTTTGGGAGTGGGCTGCCGAGCGGGGCGGGGCACGAGTCCCATGCGGAAGGGTGAATTCACCTAAGCCGGGGGCCAGCACCGCGGTCTTCACACCGGATGGTTGGGCGACTCTGCAGAAGCTGCCGGAGCCGAAAGACTGGCTGACAGTCTCGGAGGATGGCATCGTAGCGGCCTCGGGAAACGGCCGGCCACCCAGAGAAGGATGGCAATGGGTGCTGGTCGGCTGGTCGGACGGTGTGTTTCGAGAGCTGACCGAGCAGAGCGGCAGGGTCACCTTTCGGGTGTTGGCGGTGATGGAGCCAGTCATCGGGCACGCCTCTAGCTACACCGCCTTGTTCGTCTCGCCACTCCACCCGGAAGCGCGAGCAAGACAGATCGCGCTGGCCAAGGAGATCGCCGAGCGGTACGGCGTGGACGGTTTGGTGATGGATCGCATGCGGTTCGAGGGATGGTCCAACGACTTCGGCACCGCCATGCGCGACGCCTTCGTACAGCGCTTCGGGGAGCCCGTCTCATGGCCTGAGGACATTCTCGCACCACCCAAGTCACCCGGCGAGGCACCCGAGAAGGGACCTAGGTGGTCCGAGTACCAGCAGCTTAGGGCGGATGTCATCCGCGACTTCTTGCGTGACATGCGCTCGGCACTGCCCGCTAGCGTATCTCTAGGTGCCTACGTCGGCGCATGGTATGACCGATACGAGGGCGTAGGTGTCAACTGGGCTGACGATGCACTCCCTGTGCAGTATGCCGACGCCGAGCGAGAATTCCGCTTTAGCGGTTATGCTAACATGCTCGATTTCTTGTGCGTTGGTGCCTACTACCGTCCTGCCGAGGTGCAGGATTTGCCTGACGAACCATTACTAACAGTAGCAGGATCGACTGCGCGCGCGGTAGAAGTGGCAGGGGATGCTACCTTCGTGTACAGCACACTGTACCTGCTAGAGTACGAGGATGCCGAGGAACTGCGTGCTGCCATTCGTGCGGCGAGGCGCAACTCGTTGGGGGTGTGCGTATTCGACCTGGTATATGTGGTGCAGAACGACTGGTGGCACGTGTTCGAAGAGGAGTTCGCGCTTGCACCGGGTCCTCCCCACGCCAACCCGTCGCTATTGCGCTCGCTTCGGAATGCCAGGTGAGCCTTCACCCTGATGGCATGATCCGCTACGCGATGCAGCAGTGGGACATACCACTGTGTGTTAGTCGTGGCCAGGCCTTTCGGTGGCGCGAGTGGGGGGGCGGGTGGCTGGGTGTGGATGCTGAGCGCGTCATGTGGTTTCGGCCTCTGGCCGATGGCGTGGAGTATGCCACCCTGCCCGAGCCGGGCCGCGAAGACTGGATCCGATGCTACTTCCAACTCGATGTGGACCTCGCCGAGGTGCATCGTGCCGTCCTGCAAGCCGAGCCGGACCTAGCACCGCTCGTCGCACGCTTCCCGGGGCTCCGAGTGCTGCGTTGGGGCAGTGCCGAGGAGTGTCTGCTCAGCTTTCTTTGCTCGGTGAACAACAATATCCCCCGCATCTCCGGGATGATCGAGAGACTCTGCACGCACCTCGGCTCGTCACTCAGCCTCGGAGCGTGGTCGGCACCCTACCGGGACGACGGCGATCGCCGGACACCCCTTCCCCCAAGAGGCTCTTCTGGTGAGAGAGGTCTGAGGATGCGGTCGGACCTGCCTTCGCCTGGGCCGACGACGATGCCAGATCTGCACGCATTCCCGTCGGCGGCGACCATTGCGGACTTACCAGAGGAGGCGCTGCGCGGGCTCGGTTTCGGCTACCGGGCACGGACACTTCGCTCCGCGGCACGCGCGCTTTGCGAAAAGCCCGTCGGCTGGCTCGAATCGCTGTCGCACCGATGCTACGAAGAAGCGAGCCGCGAGCTGCAGTCGCTGCCGGGCGTGGGCCGCAAGGTGGCCGACTGCGTATGTCTCTTCGGCCTCGGCTTCCAGCGGGCCGCGCCAGTTGACACGCACCTGTGGCAAGCGATGTGCGAGCGGTACTTCCCCGAGTGGCGCGGCCTGGCGCTGACCGAGCGGCGATACGAGGCAGTGACGGCACTGCTGGCCGAGCGGTTCGGCGACCTGGCGGGTTGGGCACACCAGTACCTCTTCTACGACCGACTGCTTCGTCGGCAAGCAGTCCCCTCGGCCCCATAGCCCCGAAGCATCTGTATCCGATATAATGAACAGCGTCTCCTCGGCACCGAGGGGCGGCCGGCGCCTACCGGACCTCTCGGCGGCGCTCGATCAGGTTCCCGCCAGGGGCCGATGTAGCTCAGTGGCAGAGCAGCTGTTTCGTAAACAGCAGGTCGTCGGTTCGAATCCGACCATCGGCTCCATTCCAGCTTCCGGAGGGACACATCCCCCTCATCCCCGGTACACTCCTTTCGTCATGCTCGATGAGCTCGCCGACGGCGAAATACGCATTCGCAGGCATCGGGAAGGCGATGTGGATGCCTTATTCGAGGCTGCGCGAGAGTCCATAGCCGAAGTCGGGCGCTGGTTGCCTTGGTGTCACCCCGACTACCGTCGGGAGGAGACCGCAGAGTGGATTGCGGGCCGCATCGAGGCGTGGGACCGCGGCGACGCCTACGAGTTCGTCATTGAGGACGCGGAGACGGGGCGCGTGCTGGGTGGAGTGGGCATCAACAGTATCAACCGCGGCCTTCGGTCGGCCAACCTGGGCTACTGGGTGCGGACCACGGCGGCCGGTCGCGGGGTGGCCACTGCGGCCGCACGGCTGGCGGCGCGATTCGCTCTGGAGGTGATGGGCCTGGTCCGCGTGTACATCCTGGCGGACGTCGAGAACCTGCCCAGTCAGCGGGTCGCGGAGAAGGCGGGCGCCGTACGCGAAGGTGTGTTGCGCAATGCACTCGTCCTACGCGGCGAGCCGAGGGACGCAGTGGGCTACTCCCTGATACCAGGTGACCTGTGACAATCTGCCGACGGTACTGTTTGGGCTGGAGGCTTCCGCTTTCTGGGCTTGCATCGGCGATTGGTGGGAGACGAGGAGCAACGGCGGGTTGTTCCGTGACATGCTAGAGATTGCGGTGCGTGATCTGCAGCGAATCGAGACGTTCGCCTACATGGTACCAACGGAATAGGAGGCGCAGATGTGTCATGCCGCCGAGCGCCATACATCCTGCACTCGTGTGGTGAGCGCCATCATGCCCGACCTGCTGGATGACGTACGGATAGACGGCAAACACTCCTATGAGAACACGATCCTGCCACCCGAGTGTGCCAAGCGGTCGTACGGTGATCGGGTCGCGATCCTCGGGGGGATTGACGTGGGGTTCCTGTGCAGCGCGGAGGAGCTGTTCGTGCGGGCAACACTGGATGCTTGCATGCCTGGCGGCGACTTCCTGCTGGGCACGGGCAACAGCGTCGCCAACTACGTACCACTGACCATCTACCTCGCGCTGTTGGACGAGGGCCGTCAGTGGAGAGCCCCGACGTGATCTCCATACCGGCTCGGATGCATCGGCCCGCCGGTTGGCGGGATACCGGCATTGCTCGATCAGCCGCATGCAAGCCTGGACGAAGCCCCTGAAGTGCGGTACAGTGTAGGGTGAGGAGAGTGAAGATGAGGACTCTAAGCATTCTGGTTCTCTGGCTGTTCAGTGTGGCGGTCTTAGCGCAGGTGTCGGTCGCCCCGTCGCCGCTGAGGCTCGCGGACCGCACCGGACCCGAGTGGGGCACCCCGCTGGCCTTCGACCCGGTCGCTTACCGAGCACTCAAGGGCGCCGAAGGACTCGTGCTTCTGCGTGGGTTCCCGCTCGACGCCGGGCGCAAGGTCAACCTGGAGTTGCAGCGGTTCGAGGTGTTCTCCGCGCACACGCAGATCGTGGCCGTGTACCCGGACGGCGAGCGCAGACTTCCCTTCCCGGACGTCGTGCTGCTGCGCGGAAAGGTTCAGGGAGAACCGGATTCGGAAGTCTATCTGGGCCTGTCACCACACCTAAGCAACGGATGGATCAACCGCGGCGATGAGCGGCACATGATCTCTACTCAGGACGGGGTTACCACGATTACCGATCTGCGCAGTTTGCCCACGCAGCCTTCCAGCAACTGGACGTGTGAAGCACTTATACCACCACAAACCACTTTACATGCCGACCATGGGGTACGGGTCGAGAGCGTCGGCCCCAGGATCGCATCTATTGCGTTGGAGACGGACCGCGAGTTCACTCTGCTCCGTTTTGCCAACAACCCTACCCGCGCGGCTGCCTATGTTGCAGAGCTGTACGGGGCCATGACGTTCATCTACGAGCGCGACGTGCAAACGAGGCTGGTCGTCACATACTTGCGACTATGGCTGACGAACGACCCGTGGGACAAGGCTAACACGGGAGACCAGCTATCTCAGTACCGCGACTACTGGGTCAATAATATGGCGCACATCCCCCGCGCTCTGGGCCACTTTCTGTCCGCGCGCAGTTTAGGTGGTGGGGTGGCATGGGTCGGCGTAGTATGTAACCCCTGGTGGGGGTTTGCATTGAGCGCAAACCTCAATGGCTACTTCAATCCGTCTCTGGAGCCCCATTGGAGCAATTGGGACCCGTTCGTGGTCGCACATGAGACCGGTCACAACTTCGGCACCCTGCACACGCACGATGGGTACAATCCGCCGATCGATACCTGTGGTCTCGGGTGCAACGACCCGCCTTTCGTCGGCACCATCATGAGCTACTGCCACATTTGCTCCGGCGGTATGTGGAACATTCTGCTGCAGTTCCATCCGCGTGTCATCGAGCGCATCCTGTACTACATCCAGTACGAGGCCGGATGCAACCTAACACGAGCGCGAGTGACCGGAACCGTCGACATGCAGTACTACCTGGGCAATCCGGTCGGATTCATGGGAGGATTGGAGCTACGCAACCCCGGGACCAAGACGATCCGGTATCTGGACTATCCGGTGTTGAACGCAGACAGGCGCTTCACCAGTGCGTGGCTTGCCGACTGCGGGGACTACGACGCATGGCTCTATTGGGAGACATTCTTAGGCAAGACCGTTCCCAACATCGTGGTAGCTGCACCGTCTATCGACCTGAGCGTGCTGCTTACTGCCGGCGATGCGAACTACACCAATACCGTGGACATCGAGGATCTGACATTGGTGTTGACAAGTCTCGGGCTTGGCCCGGACCAAGGCGACCTGAACTGGGATGGCACCGTGGACCTATCCGACCTGAACATCGTGCTGATCAACTTCGGCAAGCAGGGCGATCCGTAGACGGGGGAGGAAGGCGGCGACGCGCGTGGTAGTCTGAGGCACGACTATGCCACTCATCGAGTTCTTGTGCCGACGCTGCGGACACCGCTTCTCGCAGTTGCTAGGCGTGACCGCCGATTCACAGGTCGAGCCTTGCCCGAAGTGCGGCTCGACCGACCTCGTCCGTGCCGTGTCCCGGTTCCGACCCGCTCGCTCCGAGGAGGACCGCTTGGACGAGCTAGCGGACCGGATCGAGACGATGGGCGAGCCAGAGAGCCCTCGCGAGATGCGTGAGCTGGCACGCGAGATGGGAAAGGCCTTGGATGACGACATGTCCGACGAGATGGAGGAGATGCTCGAGACCGACGCAGGCGAGGATGAAAACCTGTGAAACGGCGAGGTAGTCTCACCGTTATCTGCGGTGGGATGTTTGCGGGCAAATCGGAGGAGTTGATACGTCTCATCCGCCGATCGCTGTACGCGAAAAAGAAGGTACAGGTGTTCAAGCACGCCTATGACACGCGGTACTCCGAGACGGAGATTGCCACCCACGAAGGGGTTAAGCTGAACGCAATAGCCGTCCGCAGCTCCGCCGATCTCGAGAAGCTACTGATACCCGACACCGAAGTGGTAGCAATAGAAGAGGCACAGTTCTTCGACATGCTCTTGCCAGACCTGTGCAACAGGCTTGCAGACAAGGGCAAGACGGTGTTAGTGGCAGGACTGGATCAGGATTTTCGGCGAGAACCTTTCGGCCCGATGCCGAAGCTGCTTGCCCTAGCCGACGAAGTGGTCAAGCTGCGCGCCATCTGTGTGCGGTGCGGTAACACTGCAAGCCACACTCAGCGGCTGGTAGACGGGCGACCTGCATCCTACCACGACCCCATCGTGCTCATAGGCGCGAGCGAGCGATACGAGGCTCGCTGCAGACACTGCCATGAACTACCCGATGCGCCCAAGCCGCGCAGGCGCACCTACTCGCGTTCCTCGGGCAACCAGACCTTCGTGCACGAGGAGCGAGGGCTATTCGATGACAGCAATCGAACCTAGCATCTCTGCTCGGGACCGCGCTACCCTGCGCGATCTCGCGAAGCGCGTGGCAGAGATCGCCGCGCTGCCGATTATGCAGGAGCGGCGGGATATGTGGACGCGCCACAACAGCCTCGAGCGCGTGCGCCCCATGATCCTCGTGTTCCCAGAGGGCTCGTGGGAAGAGCTGCTACCGCAGTCCTCGCTGACATGTGAGGATGAAACCACGCGCGCTATGGAGTGGAATCTGCGCGCACGGATCTACACCTATGAGCACTTCGACGACGACACCGTGTGTGAGGGACGCTGGATCGTTCGAAAACGTATCACCGACACCGGGTGGGGACTCGAGGCGAGTCAGACCGACAGCCCGATGGAGCGCGGTTCCTGGGCGTTCGACCCGGTCATACGTAGCTGGGACGACCTGGAGAAGTTGCGAATGCCGAGGGTCACCGTGGACGAAGAGGGCAGCGCACGAGACTTGGACATCGCACACGATCTCTTCGGTGACATTCTGGACATCGTGCAGAAGGGCATCGCACACGTCTCGTTCCACATGATGAACCTCTACACTAAGCTGCGCGGGCTCGAGCAGGTGATGGTGGACATGGTGGAACAACCCGAGATGGTACACGCAGCCATGTCACTACTAACCCGAGGAAACCGAGAACTTATCGAGCAGTATCAGGCAATGAACCTGCTGAGCCTGAACAACGATGAGACCTATTGCTCGACCGGAGGAAATGGTTACACGTGGGACCTACCGGCCCCCGATTACGATCCGGAGCAAGTTCGGCCCTGCGACATGTGGGCATCGGCGGAGACCCAGGAGTTCGCAGTCGTTTCACCACGTATGCACGAGGAGTTCGCATGGCAGTACGAGCGCACGCTGCTAGAGCCATTCGGACTGACCGGATACGGATGCTGCGATCCCTTGCATGATAAGTTGCACCTCGTGTTGAGCCTGCCCAGCATGCGACGAATCTCGGTGGCGCCATCGGCCGACGTGGTCAAGTGTGCAGAGGGTATCGGGAAACGGGCCATATTTTCTTGGAAGCCGCAGCCGTCTCACTTGGTCGGCGAGTTCGACCTATCCTTCATCGAGAAGTACATCCGTCACACACTGGATGTGACGAGGGACTGCCTGATCGAGATGGTGCTGAAGGACACACACACATGCGAGCACAAGCCAGAGCGCTTCACAGAGTGGACGCGAGTGGCAAAGCGCCTAGCAGAGCAATACTGAACTTCACAGCACACGCAACCGTCGCAGGTTTTTTGCGGAGGGTGTGACGGCCAGCCCTCCCTTCGATGTGCAGCGTAGCTCCGGCGGCAGCATCTTCCCGACCGCGTAGACGGCATCCACCGTTTCGTCGAGAGACACCGGGTTCTGGTAGCCTGCCATCACGAGATCCGCGCAGACGAAGGCGCTGGATGCAGCGACGGCATTGCGTGTGTGGCAGGGTATCTCCACGATGCCCTGCACCAAGTCGCATACCATCCCCATCGTGTTCTGAAGCGAGATCGCGGCTGCATCACACGCTTGGCGTGCGGAGCCACCGAAGATGTCCACCACCGCCGCGGCTGCCATGGCGCCCGAAGCACCGATCTCGACCTGACAACCGGCCACCTCTGCGGCGAAAGTGGCACGTTCCGCGATCACCACTCCGACCGCTCCTGCAGCAAGCAGTCCGAGTGCGATACGTTCCCGATCCACGCCACACTCCTCTTCGAGCGTCACTAACACGCCGGGAAGAACCCCTGCCGAGCCTGCGGTGGGAGCAGCACAGAGTCGCCCCATGGCACCGTTGACATGCATCACCGCCATCGCCCTGGCAGCCGCGCGCGCGTGCAGGCCGCCTACCGGCAGCGCTCCGGCGTGCTCGTGCTTCATCATCGCCCCAGCCACGGGGCGAAGGAGTTGCATGCTTAGGTCTTCATCGCACAGACCCGTGTGTACCGACTCGCGCATGACATCGTAGCGGCGCAACACTTCCGCCAGCACGCGTTGCTCGTCCAGGCCCAGCACCGCGCATTCGTAGAACAGGCCCGATTCGCCCAGCCTTTCGCCTCCACGCGCTAGCAGCTCGGCTGACGACCGCCACGGCGGCGAACCGAGGCGAGGGTAGAAGATGGCTCGTACGGTCCACACATCCTCGAGGACCTCATCCGGAATCTTAGGTTGCTCCCTTCCCTCCATCGCCGCTATCAGGAGCGGCTCGCTGGATGCTACATGCTCGACTCCCTGCGCCCGCAGCATCTCGATTACGTTCTGCACGGTACCTGCCTTTGGCAGTAGTATGCAGGCGTTCGCATCGCCACGCAGTAGTATCGGCATCCCGTTCAGTCGTACGATCTCGATTGCGCCACCACCTATGGAACGAGCTACCACGTGGAGCGTCGTGCCACGAACACCAGTTAGCGACAATTCCACCGTATTCGGGTGGTCCGCCTCCGCCAACGGCTCGACCACGAATTCCACGGAGACTCCCGAGCGCTCGGCTTCTGCCAGAGCAGAGTGAAACCGGTCGTCGGTGATATCCCACCCCAGCAGTCCCGCCACGAACGCGCGGTCGCTCCCCTGTTCGCGATACAGCTGTGCGTAAGAGCCGGCCGGATCGAACGCGATTCGTGCGGTTCGAAGAGGCTCGCCTAGCAGGTCGCGGGCCAGCCGGCCGATGTGGTAGCTGCCCGCCGTGTGCGAGCTCGACGGGCCGAACATGATAGGTCCGAGTACTTCGTTCAGGATGCTTACTGCGTTCATACCTACTCCAACGGGACCTCCGTTCCGAGCCCCAACTCTATGGCCCGCTGATACACCGAGTTGGCCACCATCGCATCCTGCACGGCCAGCCCCACTGACTTGAAGACAGTGATCTCGTCCGCCTGTGTTCTTCCGGGTACGAGGCCCAGTAGAACCTCGCCGACTTCCCCCACGATGTGATCCGGAGCGATCGCACCTTCGCCCAACGGTATCAGAACATCTCCAGCCTCGAGCAGCGCCGCAGCGCGATGGTCCACATACAGCTTGGAACGGCGCACCGTTTCTGAGTCCAACTCACGAGTGCTGCGCGTGAACGCGCCGACCGCCGTAACGTGCGTGCCTGGACGCAGCCATTCTCCCCTAAACACCGGCTCGGTGGCGTTGGTGGCAGTGATGATGACATCCGACCGGCGTACAGCCTCCTCGGGGTCCGTGGCTGCCAGCACGTTGCAACCCAGGAGTGTCGCCATCTCGTGGCAGAACGAGTCTGTCCGCGGGTCATGCTTGGACAGCACGAAAACACTCCGCAATGGTCGAACGACGGATAGAGCAATCAACTGAGTCCGCGCTTGCGCCCCCACACCGAAAACGGTGGCAACCGTGGCATCTGCACATGCCAGGACTTTCGCAGCAACTCCGCCGGCTGCCCCGGTGCGCACAGCAGTCAGGTATTCGGCCTCGATGATGGCAATCAACCTTCCGGTCTCCGGGCGGTGCAACAGAACGACTCCTTGCACTGGCGCCTCGGAGTGCCTGGCGATGTTCTGCCCGTACGCCGTGACCACCTTGACGCATAACACCTCCGGCTGAGACTCTACGTAGGCAGGCATGCACAGGAGTGTCCCATCGTGTGCTACCACGGGCGTTACGGTGCGTTGCGGCATGACCACTTCGCCTGCCGAGAGACGGCGAAAGCCCATCTCGACGGCCTCGATTGCGGCTCCCATGGAGAGGCACCGCTCCACGTCGGCTCTAGTTAGCAGTAATGGCATGCGGATCCACCCTATAGACGGTACCACGCACGGCAAGGCACGTGCAACGCAGACGGGGCGAAATGCATCGGCGGATGTCCAGAAAAGAGCGTCCGCCGACCTAGAGAATGCACGCTACTGCTGTGGTAACAGCACCTCGACTAACTCGCTCTCCATGCTCAGGTCTCCCACCGCAGTGACCGCAAAGCGGTTGACGCGCGAGAACCAGTACACGTCCTCGGGATACTCCCTCAGGTCAACCACCGCCTCGAAGGTGTTCGGCCCTACCGTCGCGACCGGGAACCAAGGGCGATCATTCAGACCATCGTAGCCGATGCGGCGATACACTCGGTAGCCGATGGCACGATCGAAGTAGTGCTGCTCCCGCACATCCGGCGATGGCTGCCATGTAACTTTGACATGGTGCTCGTCGAGTCTATCCACACTCACTTGGACCGGTGGTAGTGGGGATGTGACCGAGCGGTAGGGGGTCTTAAGAACCGTGACGTAGCGGTCTTTCTGGCCACGAAACCACGCACGAACGAATTCGGCAGATTCCAGCCAGAAGTACACCGGTCGCTCGTACTTCGTGACTTTCACTAGCATCAAGCCGCGGCCACCCACCACGTTGATATTGCCCCAAGGGTTGGGCTTGCGATGGAAGCCGTTCAGCGTCCGTACCTCCATCACAGGGCGGTTCGGCAGGCGCAGATAGCCCTCACGGTCGGTGGTACCCACGATCACGGGGTCTTTCGAGACGGGCTTGCCGAAGTCTCCGTCCTCGATCACCGGGAAGTACTTGACGCCACGGTCCTCGCCAGGAACCCCCTCTGGGTCCACCGTGCAGCCACGTTGATAGATCTCTACCTTGGCATCTGGGACGCCCAATCCGTTCACGTCTGTAATGCGAAGGAAGTTCTCGTCCGGTATAGCAAAGTAGTAGTCGCCGAAGTGACCGCGTGGCTTATCCCAGGTCATGTTCAGATAACCTGCATCTACCTCGTTGAACAAGTGTGGTCCGTGCCAGTGCATCATCGTCTGCGGGTGATTTTGGAAGTGAGTCACCTTTTCGCCGTTGTCCGGCGCGACGTGATCCTCGTGGCCGCCATAGTCGAGAGCGTAATAGTCCACCAGGCCGAGCTGATGGCCTAACTCGTGTGGCAGCGACCACTCGGTCTGGTTTCTCCACTCCTTGCTTGCGGGTTCCCACTTCTTGTTGCGGTCCTGGTCGTCAATCCATATCCAGCCGCCCTGATCATAGGCGATGCCGTCGGGCGAGGTGCGGTCCTTGATCGCCTGGTCCACGTCGTCCGTATAGTAGATCTTGTCCAGTCGCACGCGAGCGACGATCCCGTTGGGCGAGGCCGGCCACACGCTGTGCGCGAAGAGCAGGTTCATGATGTCCAGGTGCCACCGGTAGAAGTCCTCGAACGAGAACGTGCCGTAGGCGGTTCTCTTCTCGTGCCATGCTTTCACCCTTCCGTTGCTAACGATGTAGAAGTAGGTGAAGGCCCACAGCGGATCGGTGGCCTCGTTATTGATGGTAGCGATTTCCTTCTGATCGGTGACAATGCGCAAAGTTGCTTCATGAAAGCCGTCGCGCCAATGCCATTTGAGCTGCGTGGTGAACTCCTCCATCTCCTTAAGCTCACGCCGGCACCGCTCGCGCTTCATCTCTTGCCCGTCGATAAGCCAAACGATCTCGAACGGCTTCGCGGTGGCAAAGCCGAGATTGCGGACGTGGCCGGTAAGCGTGATCTCCTCTCCCGGCTTGTACTTGAGCTTCAGGTTCTTGGCAGCCTCTTCGGGCTGCATGAAGATGCGGTCTCCCAGGTCGGGGATCAGCGGGGAGTTGCCTAGGCTGGGCCGTCCGTACACGTCGTAGTTCACCTTGCCGTGCAGGCCAGCGAGTTTTGGGTTCATCTCGATGTAGGTCACGGTCAGGTCGGGCAGGTTCGGCTTGAGGTCCCACTCATCGGGACGCTCGATTTTGACCGACTTGACTGCGCTGCGGGGGATCGCCTTGGGCGGGCTGCCGACCTGCTCCAGGTTTTCCCAAACCGTGTAGCGGATGCCTTCGTCTCGGACATAACACCCTTGCAGTATCGTGCCGTCCTTCAGCTCCAGCGTGTCCGCCGGGACGGCGATCGGAAGGAAGACGGCGGCGACCAGAAGCGCCGCCGTCCGCACCGCTGTACAACCGATAGTTCCTTTCATGGGAGCATCCTTCGCTTCCTACGCAACTTCTCCTAGGAACTCGGGACCCGTTGCCTTACGGGGACAGGAGGGTGGGGCGCCCAAGGCGAATGCCTCCTGGGGCTGCCCCCAGATAGGAGCGTGGTCGCCAGTGTTCGTCATAGCCCTTTTTCTCAGCACACTGCTTGCCCCGCAGCAGACGTCCAGAGAGGCCATCGTCTGGCTGGAGGACCTCGACATCGCCCGCATGACCCAAGAGTGGGGAAGCCCGCGAGCAGGGAGCTCTGTGGAGCGGAATCCGATTCGGATCGGCGGTCGGGAGTTCGCGCACGGCGTGGGCACTCATGCAGTAAGCGAGTTCAGTTTGAATCTCGGTGGCGAGGCAGTAACTTTCAAAGCCATGGTCGGTGTGGACGACGAGACTCAGGGTAGAGGCAGCGTCGAGTTCCAGGTTATCGTGGACGACCGGCTCGCCTTTACGTCTGGCGTGCTGAGAGGCGGGCAGGCCGCCGTGCCTGTTTCCATTGACCTCACAGGGGCCTCTACACTGACACTGATGGTGCTGGACGCCGACGACGGTATTGACCACGATCACGCCGACTGGGCGAACGCGATGATCGTGCTGCGCTCCGCATCGAGCCGCAGACCCGTGGCGCTCCAGCGACCACCCGAACCCACGCCCGAGATCGCCTCCGGAGACCCGCCGCAACCTCGGATCCATGGCCCGCGAATCGTCGGAGCAACCCCTGGGCACGATTTTCTGTTCCGCATCCCCGCGACCGGTGAGGCACCACTGACGTTCTCGGCCGACAACTTGCCAGCCGGACTGAACCTGGACCCGCGCACTGGCATCATCGCCGGACGGGCCCCGGCGCAGGGGAAGGCGGTTGTCACCCTACACGTCCGCAACCGCTTGGGAGAAGCCACGCGCAAGCTGGCCATTGTCACGGGCGAGCACAAGCTCGCACTCACGCCACCGCTCGGGTGGAATTCATGGAACGTGTGGGCCGGAGCCGTGGACGATGCGAAGGTGCGAGCTGCAGCCGAGTGGATGGTGAAGAGTGGGTTGGCCGCCAAGGGCTTCCAGTACATCAACGTGGACGACTGTTGGGAGGGGAAGCGCGGACCGGACGGAGTGCTCGGCACGAACGAGAAGTTCCCCGACATGAAGGCGCTGGCCGACTACGTGCATTCCCTCGGCCTGAAGTTTGGTGTTTACTCCTCGCCCGGCCCGAAGACGTGCGCAGGCTTCGAGGGCAGCTACGGCTACGAAGAACTGGACGCGCGGACGTGGGCTGCGTGGGGAGTGGACTATATCAAGTACGACTGGTGTTCGTACGGGTCCATCGCGAAGGACAACAGCCTGGCGGAGCTGCAGAAACCATACTACGTAATGCGAGACGCACTCGACAAGTGTGGTCGGGACATCGTGTACAGCCTGTGCCAGTATGGGATGGGTGAGGTGTGGAAGTGGGGTGCCGAAGTGGGTGGCAATTGCTGGCGGACCACGGGTGACATCACCGACACCTGGGCAAGCATGTCATCCATCGGATTCGGACACGACGGCCGCGAGAAGTATGCCGGCCCCGGCGGATGGAACGACCCCGATATGTTAGTGGTAGGAGTGTTAGGTTGGGGGCCGAACGTCCGGCCGACCAGACTAACACCGAACGAGCAGATCACTCATATCACGTTGTGGTGTCTGCTCGCTTCTCCACTGCTGTTAGGTTGTGATCTTTCGCAACTCGATAAGTTCACGATCGACTTGCTTACGAACAGCGAGGTGCTGGACGTCAACCAGGATCCTCTGGGGAAGGCCGCCGGGCGGAAGGCCAAGGAAGGCATGACCGAGGTGTGGGCGCGGCCGCTCTGGGATGGTACGGTAGCTGTCGGGCTGTTCAACCGCGGCTCGTTCCGCACCGAGGTCACAGCGAGGTGGTCGGATCTCGGGCTGCGTGGCAGGCAGCCGGTGCGCGATCTCTGGCGACAGAGGGACCTCGGCATCTTCGATCGCGAGTTCTCAGTGGCGGTCCCAAGCCACGGGGCGGTGTTCGTCAAGATCGGCACTCCTCGCGAGGGGGATCTGTAGGGGCGTGCAGACAGGATAGTCCGTCCGGCGACGATGGGATCGCTCTTTACCCGTCATGCTGAGCTTGTCGAAGCATGCCATCGCTTGCAGCTATCAACTTGCCAACTCGGCGGCTTCCGGCGTCATGCTTCGACAAGCTCAGCATGACGGGCAGGTGAGTTCAGCATGACGGACACGGGGGCTCAGCGTGATGCGTAGGTGGTCGCTGCAGCTAGTACAGGAACATCGGCTTGTCCAGGACGTGGCGGATCACGGGTTTGTACTGGTCCGGGTCGTAGAACTCGGACACGTCTACCCGCTTCGTTCCCGTCCCGACATCTGCCAGCGGTGTCGAGCCGTAGATACCTCGATGAATGGCTACCATGACACCGGTCTCGCCGCGCAGCAGCATCTGCGCCGCTAGGTGCCCGAAGCTGAGTGCGACCATGCGGTCCAAGCTGTCCGGCGCCCCACCACGCATCAGGTAGGCGAGCTGTTGCACGATCACGTCCTGGCCGGTGATCTCCTTGATCATTTCGCCTACGATCGTGCCGATACCGCCCAGCTTGCGATGCCCATACGCGTCGGCTTCGCCACGCTCCACCACGTCGCCGCCGATGATCTGAGCCCCTTCGGATATCGTCATGATAGAGTAGCCCGAGGGGTTGGCAGCCTTGTCTTTCACCAGGAAGTCCGCCAGCCTTTTGATGTCGAACGGTACCTCGGAGATTATCGCCCGGTCCACGTTCGCCAGGTACGCGGTGATCAGCGAAGTCTCGCCGGAGTTGCGTCCGAACAGCTCCGCCACCGCGATGCGCTCGTGAGACCCTGCGGGGGTTCTAAGGTTCGTGATGAAGTCCACGCTACGGGTGATGGCGGTGGAGAACCCGATGCAATAGTCGGTGCCGAAGACGTCGTTATCCATCGTCTTCGGGATGGCCACTACGGGAACACCTTCTTTGTGCATCCGCACTGCGTAGCTAAGGGTGTCGTCCCCGCCGATGACAACCAGGCTGTCGAGCCGGAGTCTGTCAATCACCTTCAGCACATGGGCCGTAAAGTCCCGCGGCTCATCAGGACCGGCTTCCGGGTTCGGGTCGGAGAGGAACGCTGGAGCCTTCTTAAGCTTCACCGATGCTGGATTGGTGCGCGAGGTGTGCAGGAACGTGCCACCAGTGCGGTCGATGGTTCGGACGTCCAGTCTCGAGAGCGAACGGACCCACTCAGGCTGCTCCGGGAACGAATCCGGGTTGTAGTGCAGCAAGCCTGCCCAACCTCGACGAATGCCGACCATCTCGTGGCCGCAGTCGATCAGGTCGTCCACGACCGCTTTGATGCATGGGTTGAGACCGGGAACGTCTCCCCCACCTGTCAAGATACCGACGCGCACCTTGGGTAACCTCCGGGGTAAGGTTATCGCTGTCCAATCGGACTGCGAGGAGTCTACCTAAAGGGGGCTCCAGCGAACCGGGAGAGTGCATCTGAATGCCCACTTCCGACAGTGCCGCTCAGCTTTATGCGGTGGTCCGCCGCATCCCGCGTGGATGCGTCGTGAGCTATGGAGCGATTGGAGAACTGGTCACACCGCCGCTCCCGGGCAGAATGGTCGGACGCCTGATGTTCCGCTGCCCCGAAGATGCTCCCTGGTGGCGGGTCGTCAACCGGATTGGCGCGCTACCCATTGGCAAACGCTCGCCGCAATACGCAGTAGAGCAACGCCGCAGGCTGGAGGAGGAAGGCGTCGTGTTCCACGGGGACTGTGTGGACATGGCGCAGTTCTGCCTGTCCGTGGAGCAAATGGAGGTCCTGCTCGGTGTGCCGGCGCAGCAAGAATGATGTAGAATGCGATCGTGACGTTGGCCGAGATCTCCGGCGAAGCGGAGCCCGCAGAAGCTGAGCCAACCCTGCAAATATCCACCGACCTCCGCTCAGACGGAACGTTCGGAAGCACGTGCCTGCAAGTATCCAACGGCACACTTCGGGTAACCGAAGGCGGCACCCCTAGGCTCGAACTCCCCATTACGGACGTGAGCGCGCCAAGGATCGAACCGCTGGTAGACAGCAGCGCGCTGGTCGTAAGCGTCAACGGTGCGAAGATCGAACTAGTAAGGGGCACCAACCGCTGCTCTAGCCTCCTGCTCTCCACACAGAAGAAGCTGGAAGGCATGCTCAGCGGCGAAGCCTCGGCTGTCAAGATCGAGACGCCCAGGCTCTGTCCGAAGTGCAACCGGCCGCTTCCCGAGGACAGCGACCGATGCGACGCGTGCATCCACAAGGGGAGGACTCTACTTCGCATCTTCGGCTACCTGCGTCCGTACCGGCGATACGTCGTGCTGTCGGCTTGCCTCATATTGGCGGAGGCGGGGCTCGAGGCCGTACCGCCTTACCTCACCAAGATACTTATTGACGACGTGCTTCTCTCCAACAAGCACGTCGGGCTGTTCTCACTGCTCGTGCTCGCCCTCGTGTTCTCCCGAGTCCTGCACGGCGTGCTGCAGGCCGCTCGGGGTCGCATCGGCGCGAAGGTGGGCCACTCCGCCATCTTCGACTTGCGTGCCGACCTATACCGCAAGCTCCAGTCTCTCTCTGTCGGTTACTTCGAGAAGCGCCAAGTGGGCAGCATCATCAGCCGCATCACCCAAGACACCAGCGCGCTGCTCGACATGTTGGTGGACGCTGTTCCCGCGCTGATCGGCAACTCGGCGCTTCTGATCGCTATCGCTATCGCCCTCTTCCTGCTTCGATGGGACATCGCGCTGCTCACGCTGCTACCCGCACCACTGATTGCCGTGTTGGTTCGGATGTCCCGCAGGAAGATCTTCCGCGCGTGGCGGCATTACTGGCACCGCTGGTCCAAGCTCGGCGGCGCCCTGACCGGGACGCTGAGCGGTATGAAGGTGGTCAAGGCGTTTGCCGGTGAGGCTGTGGAGCAACGGCGTTTCGAGCGGAGGGTCGGAGAGCTGCGGAATGCCGGCATGCGCGCCGAGAGTATGTGGGTGACGCTCGTCCCGCTCATCACTTTCCTCATCAACGCCAGCTCCTTCATCGTGTGGTATGCCGGAGGCATCAAGGTCATCCACGACGCCATGACCGTCGGCGAGCTCGTCGCCTTCATCGGGTATCTGGCGCTCTTCTACATGCCGTTGCAGCAACTCACGCGCTGGATTGACTGGACATCGCGCTCGCTTTCTGCCGCCGAGCGCGTGTTCGAGATCATGGACACTCCGCCGGACATCCGTGACAGCTCGGACGCCATTCCCATGCCGCGCATCGAGGGGCGCGTGACGTTCGAGGGGGTCAACTTCGGCTACGACAAGCTCCGCACCGTACTGAAGAACATCAACCTGGACGTACAGCCAGGCGAGATGATCGGGCTGGTCGGCCACTCCGGTGCCGGCAAGACCACCATTACCAACTTGCTGTGTCGCTTCTTCGACCCCACCGAAGGCCGCATCCTGATCGACGGTGTGGACATGCGGCGCATCCGCCTGGACGATCTGCGCAGCCAGATCGCGCTCGTCCTGCAAGACTCCTTCCTCTTCCCCACTTCGCTCAAGGAGAACATCGAGTACGGCCGCCCCGGCGCAAGCGATATCGAGATCATGAACGCAGCGAAGGCCGCGAACGCACACGACTTCATCATGAAGTTTCCGGATGCCTACGACAGCTACGTTGGTGAGCGCGGGCAGAGGCTTTCGGGCGGGGAGCGTCAGCGCATCGCTATCGCCCGCGCCATCCTAAGGGACCCGCGCATCCTGATCTTGGACGAGGCTACCTCGAGCGTTGACAGCGAGACAGAAGCAGCAATCCAAGAGGCGCTCAACCGGCTAGTGCAGGGCCGCACCACCTTCGTCATCGCGCACAGGCTCTCGACGCTTCGGCACGCAGACCGAATCGTCGTCCTGGAAGAGGGCGAAATCGCAGAGATCGGCACGCACGACGAACTGATGGCGAGCGACGGCGTGTACAAGCGGTTGGTGGAGATGCAGCAGCGACTCAACGAAGCTAGGCTCATCTAGTCGCCCGCCTCTCCGTGATATACTCGCACGCAGAATGGACGAGAGCGACACCACTCAAACCCCTGAGGAGCAGCCGGCCGAAACGTCCGATACGTCGCCGCCGCACGAACCGGTTTCGGTATTCGTGTTCGCGTATCAGATGCTGCACGCATTCAACGACCTTGCCTACCAGCGCATGGGACTTCAGACGGATCTGATCGCCGGAAAGGTGGTCAAGAACATGGAGGAAGCGAAGGCGGCGGTGGATATCGCCTCGAGCATGGCCGATACGCTGCTTCCCCATCTGGACGGCGCGGACCAGCGCGCCGTCCGTAACCTGATCACCAACCTGCGAATCAACTTCGCACGCCAGTCCCAACCTAGCGCACAGGTGGAGTCGGACTGAGACCACGCCTAGCTCACTCACGGCATCTGGCTTGACCATTTCACCCACGCGCAACGCATGTCCGTGGATTCCCGCCTTCGCGGGAAGGACAAGTACTGAACTGAGGCTGTATTGCGGGGTCATTCCCGCGAAGGCGGGAATCCAGTGAGGCCGCGGCCTTCTGGATCACTAGCTTCCACGTCATTCCCGCGAAGGCGGGAATCCAGTAGGCCCATCATTGTATGCCTGCGGAGGCGAGTCCAAGGGGCAGTGCCTCGTCAGAGCATCCGCCGGCCCGCCCCCCGTGAACGCACAGAGTGGCCCCAAAAACCGTGCCGTGGCTCGAGTCATCCCGTGCGAACTCGAGCGCACCACAGCCACAATATACGCCGCCTCCTCTGATTGACACCACAACCCGTGGCACTCTGTGATATACTCAGGTTGGCACGTATACGGACGGCCACGGGGAGGCGTAAACGCGTGACCATCGTCCAAGGGGTTGCTCGTACACTTGCGTATCGCAGGCAACGTTGGAGCTTGGCAGTTGCCACTCGGGCGTCGGCACTTGCTCGACAAGGTGCGCGAGCAGTAATCGCAATCCCGCTCGCCATGCGCGCGGCGTACTATCGTGCCATCGGGCGCGAGGACCCGGCCCGCTTGGCAGCCTTGCGCGCACATCTCCTGCGGTTCTACGACGACTTCGAGAGCCTGGTGGACCTGATCTGCGCCTCGGCACGCTGCGGCGTGGTGGGCGGGATGGCAGCCGAGTACCGCCAGCTCACCGATGCGATGAAGCGCAACTATCCCGTCATCCGCACCTACGTTCTCGCATTCCTGAGCGTGGACGTCGCCGATGCCGAGTACGGCCTGTCGCTCTGCGGACTGCCGCTGGACGCACTACAGTGCCTTTTCTACCCGCCAGACCTAGACGCGGTGCACAAGGCCGACGACGGCAAGTTGATAGATCGCATCGAGCGCTCACGCGATGCCTTGTACCGCTTGGGGGACTACCTCCGAGAACAGTCGCGTTGATTCGTGCCCTCACCCAAGACGACTGTACCGCCGCGCTCGAAGCGTGGGACGCCTGCTACTCGCCCAAGCACCGTATTTGCCCACGCTTGTTCGCGCAGCACGCCTTTCAGGACCCGCACGCGCTTCCCGAGGGTTGCCTGTTCCATCCGCCTTCCGGCACGTGGGTGACTGCGAAGGTCCCGCTCGACCCGCCGCTCTGGGAGGGGATGCCACCGGATGTCGGCTGGATCGGTGCCCTTGCGGCGCCGGACCCCGCCATAGCAGACGCGCTCCTGGACCACGCGGAGAAGGCGCTGCGCAGCGCCGGGATGAGTGAGGTGTGCTTCGGCTCGGACCCCAACCACATCTACCCTGGCCCGCCCGAGGAGGAGCCCTGGCTAACTGACCTACTCGCGGCCCGAGGCTATCAGCTCGGCGAGCCGGTGTACGACCTGTTCGCTCCGATGGAGGTGCTGCCGGTCCGGCCGAGTCACCCCGAGGCCGGGCCCGTTACGGCAAGGGAGGTCGAGGGGCTGCTGGCATTCGTTGGCCGTGAGTTCCCGGGTCGTTGGCTTGCCGAGACCGAGCACCGACTGCGCGTGGAGGACGCCCCGTCCTTCGCAGTAGCTGTGCGCGATGCCGGCAAGATCGTCGCGTTCGTACACGCGAGCACCCTCCAACACCGGCACCTAGCCGGCAACCTCAGCTTTCACCTCGCCCTAGGGGGCAACCCAGGGGGCATTGGCAACGTGGGGGTGGCAGCGTCTTACCGTGGTAGAGGCTTGGGTAGGGCGGTGATGGAAGCGGCCATCGAGGTGCTGCGCGCAAAGGGAGTGACGGGCATCTCGGTGGATTGGACGGGACTACTCGGCTTCTATGGCAAGATGGGCTTTGCTGTTCGCACGTCCTACCGGCTCTGCCGAAAGCGATTGGCGGAGTAGAATCGGCGCCGGGCACGACCGCCCTCATTCTGCGCTGTTGGAGGAAACCGATGAAGCTCTTCGTGGATACCGGTCTGGTGGACGAGGTCCGCACGGCACACGAGTGGGGAATTCTGGACGGGGTGACGACGAACCCGACCCTGATTGCCAAGTCCGGCCGAGGGTTCAAAGAGACCGTCGTCGAGATGTGCGAGATCGTCCGCGAGGGGTGCGTGAGCGCAGAAGTGGTAGCTACGGACTACGAGGGCATGATGCGCGAGGCGCACGAGATCGCTTCGTGGCACCCCAACGTCGTGATCAAAGTGCCCATGACGCGCGACGGCATCCGGACTGTTCGCACTCTCTCGTCACAGGGCATCCGCACGAACTGCACGCTCGTGTTCAGCGTCTCGCAGGCGCTGCTGGCGGCAAAGGCCGGAGCGACATTCATCAGCAACTTCGTCGGTCGTGTGGACGACATCAGCGGCGGGGGCATGGAGGCGGTGGCTGCCACAGTGCAGGCCATGGAGAACTACGGCTTTCCTAGCGAGGTGTTAGTCGCCAGTGTGCGACACCCGATGCATGTCGTCGAGGCGATGGAGTGCGGCGCGCACATTGCTACCATGCCGTTCAAGGTGCTGGAGCAGATGTTCCTGCACCCTCTGACCGACATCGGCCTGCAGCGCTTCCTAGACGACTTCCATAATGCGGGTCTGAAAATCTTCTCGTAGCGGTGGTTCCGTAGTTCCGGCGCCCCGCCGGTCCCGAACCCATCGCCGAGACGGCGATGCCACGGCCCAAAACACATCGCTGGGACGGCGATGCCACAGTCCCGAACCCATCGCCGAGACGGCGATGCCA